>CADBOV010000212.1 GCA_902796385.1 uncultured Lachnospiraceae bacterium | reverse complement strand
TACGGATACTGCGCTTATAATCATTATGAGCGGGATGAGAGTATGTATATTCATTTCCCGAATCCGGACATTTCCACGGCGGAAAACATCCTCCGGCTTCTCCGTCCGAATAAGGAATATACCGAACTGGAGGCCCAGGTACTGGATGCGGCGCTGGTGCTGCATGCGGAGCATGGCGGCGGAAACAATTCCACATTTACGACCCGTGTGGTATCTTCGGCAGGTTCGGATACCTATTCGGTCATGGCAGCGGCACTTTCTTCCCTGAAGGGACCGAAGCACGGCGGAGCAAATCTGAAGGTTATGCAGATGATGGACGATATCCGTGAACATGTGCCGGATTACAGGGATTCGGACCGGTTAAGAGACTATCTGGCGAAGATCGTGGACAAGCAGGCCTTTGACAGGGCCGGCCTGATCTACGGAATGGGACATGCCATTTATTCCGTATCCGATCCGAGAGCCAGGGTATTCCGCAGATTCGTGGAAAAACTGGCGGTTGAGAAGCATCTGGAGAAGGAATTCGAGCTTTATGAAAGCATCGAAAAGATGGCTCCGGAGATCATTGCGGAAAAGAGAAAAATCTATAAAGGTGTCAGTGCAAATGTAGACTTCTATAGTGGTTTTGTGTATAATATGCTTGGAATTCCGACCGAGCTTTATACACCTATTTTTGCCATTGCAAGAATTGTCGGCTGGTCGGCACACAGAATCGAGGAATTGATCAATGTGGACAAGATTATACGACCTGCTTACAGGTCCGTCATGGCAGAAAGAGAATACAAACCCGCTCAATTACGCAACGCCGATACTGCCGACTGATTTCGGTCCGGCGTATGCGGTCAGTTGTGCATTTTCCTATGCCGATGAAATAAAGAATAAAAGAAACGGAACTTATCCCGCAGATGCTGCTATCACTCTGCGGGAATTGTTGCGTTATGATTTTCTGGTATTTCTTGCCTATATCTATGATGAGGACAGCGCAGAACCCCTGCGTCAGCTGGCTTTTGCAAATGAGCTCCTGGGGATTCGCCTGACCATGCAGGAATTCCTCAATTTCCGTAAAGAAAACTGTCTGGATCCGGATTTTCTGACCAAGGTTCCGGATTCACTGAAATATTTTGTAAAGGATGATCTGATGCCGGAGTCCCGCAGGTCGGATTCGGGAATCTCCATTTCCAGATTTGTGGTAAATACCTTCCGTGATCTGGGGCAGGCCTTTATCGCCTTCGGCGGGATCAGTGATCAGGAGATCCAGACGCTGACGGACTATATGAATATGATGAACGATTTCCTGAAATCCTATGGTCTTTTCTATGCCAAGGATCCGCTCCGGATGGGGCAGAAGGGAGATCCGGCATATGGAATGCCCAGATATGCACGGCCGAAGCCGAGACCGGATGCCACCGTGGATATGTCGACGGCTGCTTCCTACTATGAAGAGGATCCGGTGCCTGTATCGCGTTCCGGCGGAACAAAGACTCCCGGAAGAGGAGCGGATGTGCCGGGAAGGACCGGAAACAGTGCGACTTCGGAGAAACGCGGTCCGGTTTCGGAACGGGAAGAGAAGAACCGGAATGCCATGGGAATACAGGAAAAGGCAAAACAGCCCCAGACTGAAGGAGATCTTCCGGAGGAAAAACTGGAAGACCTGATGGATGAACTGGACAAGCTGATCGGTCTGGAACGGGTTAAGAAGAATCTGAACAACCTGATCAATGTGATCCGCATCCGGAAGCTTCGTGAGAAAATGGGACTGGCCCAGCCGGATATGTCACTGCATCTGGTATTTTCGGGAAATCCCGGAACCGGTAAGACCACGGTAGCCCGTCTTCTGGCAAAGATCTATAAGGCGCTTGGCGTGGTCAGCAAGGGACAGCTGGTGGAGGTGGACCGTGCCGGACTGGTAGAAGGATATGTGGGTCAGACCGCACAGAAGACCACGGAAGTGATCGACAGCGCCCTCGGGGGTGTGCTCTTTATCGATGAGGCATATACCCTGACAAACAAAAAGGAAAGCGGAGACTACGGCCAGGAGGCTGTGGACACGCTCCTGAAACGTATGGAGGATGACCGCGACAGCTTTGTTGTGATCGCGGCAGGATATACGGAACCGATGGAGGAATTCCTGGAGTCCAATCCCGGTCTTCGTTCCCGGTTCAGCAAGTTTGTGGACTTCGATGATTATACCGCAGACGAACTGTATGAGATCTTCACATCCATGTGTTCCGCCCAGGATTTCCATATGACGGAAGAGGCAGATGCAGTGGTGAAGGAACATTTTGAAAAAATGGTGGAAGATAAGGATGATAATTTTGCAAATGCCCGTGAGGTCCGGAACTTCTTCGAGCGCTGCATAGAACGTCAGGCCAATCGTCTGGTAAGGGAAGAAAAAATTGAATTTTCACAGATCACCACATTTACGGAGGATGATGTGAAGGAGTGACACAGGGTTTAGAAGAAAGCGGCCGGAAACGGCTGCTTTCTTTTTTTATTTTTCTTTAAATTTTTTCATAAATGTTTTTTGAAAAAAGTGAACCAATCGTTCCGGAATGAAAATATATAACTGAAAGCCAATATATATCAGTTCGAAATACATTTTCGGAGGTTGACTGAAATGAAGAAGCAGAATATGAAGAAGCGGGGCGGAAACGGACAGAAGAAAGTGGGAAGACTGAAGAGAACGCTTGTGACGGCGGGGCTTTTCGTCTGTGCCTGCATGATGGTCGGGTGTAAAAAGGAGGTTGAAGAACTGACGGATGCGAACGGCAGAAAGGTGGAACTCTTCAGCTTTGACCTGACGGTATATGATCAGTTGAAGGACCAGGGGATGAATGATTATCTGTCCAGAGTTTTCGGACCCGGAAAGAACGGGGAGTATCTCTCTGTTTTCTCCACGGATGCAAGTCATGCAATGCCGGAAGCAAACGTGAAGAACTATCTGTCCATCCTGGCAGGTGAGTATGATATCCCGGCGGATTCGATTAAGAAGATTGATGCGGATGAGGGTGAGTTCCGGTATTCCTGGGATTACAAAAAGGACGGAAAGGATTACTCCGCAGAGTGCCATGCCATCTATGAAGAGGATACCATGCTGTATCTGACACTGGCTGCACCGGCTGAGAAGAAGGATGTGATCGACGGCGAGCTGGAACAGATGGCGGCTACGGTAAACTATACCGGAGACCGGGTGTACCCTGAGGCGGAAAACTATCCGTATTCCGTAAGCACAAAGGACTTTAAAGTGACGGTTCAGAAGGGATATTACTGCATTCAGGGAAGGGGTCCGGAAGCAGCAAACGCAAATATTCAGCTGGAACAGGAAAATGAAGAAGGTCTTACTGTCCGTTATGTGAAAACAGACGACCTGATGCGGGGCGGATCCTACTTCCATCTGGAGGAAACGGATAACCAGCATAATTCACCGGAAGAACTGGCAAAGGGTCTTTGCAAATACTCGGACGGAAAGAAGATCAAGCGGAACATGAAGGAATCATCGGTGGGAGAACTCTGGCCGGAGATCAAAGAGGATGAAATGCGCGGGATCAGGACATATCAGGTATTCTCGGATGCAGAGAACAGTGATTTCATGATCGAAAGCATTTTCTTCCGTGTAAATGATAAGAATATGGAGATCGGACTTGTATATCCGAAGAACGATCCGACAGCAAGGGAAGATATGATGAGTCAGTTCTACGGAGTTGAGTTCCTGAAGTAATTAAAAGAACCGGAACACCAGCGAAAGGATGGTGTTCCGGTTTTTACTTTTTGCCGCGACATCGCCGGAAGCAAAGCGTAAGGCGGTGTCGGCATGGCTGATTTTACTTGGATGTCATATACAGCAGGTCTTCCCAGCGCTTATCCACTTCTTCCTGGAACTGCTGGATCAGATGCTCGTTTCCGGGCTTGAAGAGATGCTTGAAACGACCCTGTGCCCGAAGGAAATCCTCGATCGGAAGCTTTTTCTTCGGTTCGTAGTTGAGGATCCATTTTCCTTCAATTACCTCGAAGAGCGGCCAGTAGCAGGTGTCGACCGCCAGCTTGCAGATCTCTGCGATATCCGGTGTGTCATAACGCCAGCCGCGCGGGCAGGGAGCCATAACGTTCAGGAAAGCTGCACCCGGTGTGTAAATGGCCTTCTCAGCCTTCTCATACAGATCCTTCATCATCGGTGTAAATGTGGACTGAGCCACGTAAGGAACGTTGTGTGCGGCAATAACCTTTGCCAGATCCTTCCGGCTCTGCATCTTACCGTTGGACGCACTTCCTACGGGAGTGGTCGTGGTATCGGAATACATGGGAGTAGCGGAAGACCGCTGGATACCCGTGTTCATATAAGCACCGTTATCGTAGCAGACATAGACCATGTCATGTCCACGCTCCATCGCGCCGGACAGGGACTGGATACCGATATCATAGGTTCCGCCGTCACCGCCGAAGGTGATGAATTTATAAGTATCATCGATACGACCGCGCTTCTTCAGCGCGTTATATGCTGTTTCAACACCGGAAAGTGTAGCGCCTGCGCAGGCAAATGCATTGTGGATGTAGCTGTCCTCATAAGAGGTGTAGGGATACATGAAGGTGGAAACCTCCAGACATCCGGTTGCATTTCCGATAACTGCATGATCCTCCGGCTTCAGTGCGCGAAGTACCGTACGGACCGTGATCCCGGCGCCGCATCCGGCACAGAGACGATGGCCGGGAGCCAGGCGTTCCGGCTTATTCATAACTTCTTTGAATTTAAATGCCATTTTGCTCCCCTCCTTACTTTCTGAGACCTATATACTGGAACTGCTCAACCGGTGTACCGTTTTCATGCAGATCCTGTAATTCGGCAAATACATCCAGGGCAGACTGATCCGTGAAATCTCTTCCTGCCAATCCGTAGAAATAGTTGATCGCGGGTACTGTACAGCCTGCATCCAGAAGAGCGGCCTTCAGTTCGGAACCAAGAGGTCCTCCACAGCCGGAGAAACTCTCTGCGCGGTCCAGGATTGCGATGGCGGATGCATTTTTCAGTGCAGCTGCAAGCTCCTCGCCGGGGAACGGACGGAAGACACGCACCTTGATCATGCCGGCCTTCACTCCCTTCTCCCGAAGGATATCAACAGCGTTCTTTGTATTTCCGGAAGCCGAACCCATGATCACGATGACATAGTCGGCATCCTCCATACGATATTCCTCAAACAGACCGTACTTACGGCCGGAGATCTTTTCGAAACGTTCGCACACGTCCAGAATGACCTTCTTTGCATTCTTCATGGCGATCCGCTGGTTCATTTTTGTTTCCATATAGAACGGAGAGTTCGCATACGGACCGACTGCCATAGGCATGTCGGCATTCAGCAGGAAATTCTCCGGCTGATAGGTTCCGACGAATTCCCGGACGGTTTCCGTGTCCATGGTTTCAATATTCATAACCGCATGGCTCGTGATGAATCCGTCCTGGCAGACCATCATCGGGAGCAGGACATCCGGATGCTCCGTAACGGGGTATGCCATGATGAAGTTATCATATGCTTCCTGATTTGTTTCAGCATAGATCTGCAGCCAGCCGGAATCCCGGGCACCCATGGTGTCGGAATGATCACAGTTAATGTTGATCGGGCCGGTCAGTGCGCGGTTTACGGCGCAGAGAACCAGCGGAAGCCGGTCGGATGCTGCGATGTAGAGCTCTTCCCACATGAAAGCAAGTCCGCAGGAAGAAGTAGCGGTAAGGGCTCTGGCACCTGCTGCGGATGCGCCGATGGTGGCACTCATGGAGCTGTGCTCGGACTCTACCGGGATGAATTCCGTATCGATTTCCCCGTTTGCAATGTAGGTGGATACGATCTGCGGGATCTCTGTGGATGGTGTGATCGGAAATGCGGGCATAACATCAGGGTTTACCTGCTTGATCGCAAGAGCAACTGCCTCATTTCCTGACATGCGGTCTCTTTTCCCTGCCATTTTACAGTCCCTCCTTCATTGCGATTGCCTTAAAACTGCACACCTTGGCACAGATACCACAGCCTTTGCAGTGATCATAATCAAAGTCCTGACGCTTTCCGTCTACTACCGGAATGCAGCTGTCGGGGCACATGGGAGCACACAGAAGGCACTGTGCACATTTCTCCCAGTTCATGACCGGAGTCTGGGTTCTCCATTCACCGGTTTTAAATTCCTTGGATCCGCCTCCGCCGTAGATCTGGTTTCCCAGGGTCATGTCGGTATAGGGAGCGGTTTCATTTACCTTGCTGATATCGGTTCTTTCTTTATTAGCCATTACTGTACCTCCGTGAAGCCGCGCTCCAGTGCGCGCATATTTCCTTCGATCACTTCCGGCTTCTTTGCAAATTTATGCTGATAAGAAGCTTCCATCTGTTTTAAGAAAACATCTTTATCCATGATCCCGGCTACCTTGACGATGGCTGCCAGCATCGGGGAGTTGGGGAAGTATTTACCGAGACACTCAACGGAAATGGTGCGTGCGTCGATGGTATAAACCGGTCCGGTATATCCATTTAATAAGGAAATGATCTCTTCCTTTGACTTGGAGGTGTTGATAATGATACCTCCCTCGGTGGAAAGTCCTTTGGTCACATCAACTGCGTGGAGAAGTGTCTCGTCAACGACAACCACATAATCCGGCTCATAAATGTTGGAATGTGCACGGATCTCCGTATCACCCAAACGGTTATACGCTGTGATCGGCGCACCCATTCGCTCCGGACCGTACTCCGGAAAGCCCTGTACATACATGCCTGTGTTAAAAGCAACATCCGCGAGCAGGAGTGCGGCTGTTTTTGCACCCTGTCCACCTCGTCCATGCCATCTGATTTCGATATGCTTCATTTCGGTCACCTTTTTTCATGATAATCTCCTGTCCTGGGCAGACAGTAAAACATACTATACCATTTTGAAATAAAAAAGTAAATGCTATTTTTTGCAAATCGGACGCATAACAAAAGATTTTCGGAAGAGGGGTATGTTGACAGAAAAATGTTCGGTTGAATGTGAGGGCGTAGGTATTGAATATTTAAAATGCATCATGTATACTATAAAAACAGCATACAAATAAAGGATAAAACGGGAGTTCAGACATGGAAAATAATAATGGAGCAAATGGAGAAACACCGGAAATCAATATTCTGAAATCAGAGTCAGTTTCAGGTACATCAGAGAGCCTTTCCCTTGGGGATGTTCTGCAGGAGGTAATGCCGTCGGAGGACGCAACCACGGTACTTACGGCATCCAGCGAGGATGCTACTACGGTTCTTACGGCAGGCAGTGAATCCGCAACAACGGTTCTGATGGATAGTTCAGCCGGACCGATGGGCGGAATGGGCGCCGCACCGGGTGGATTCCGGCCGGTAGGCGGACCGCAGGCACCGCTTGGAAGAGCGCCGCAGGGCAGAAGACCGCAGGGCCAGCCGATGCCGCAGGGAATGGGACCGCAGGGCCAGCCGATGCCGCAGGGAATGGGACCGCAGGGTCAGCCGATGCCGCAGGGTATGGGACCCCAGGGCCAGCCGATGCCGCAGGGCATGGGACCCCAGGGCCAGCCGATGCCGCAGGGAATGGGACCGCAGGGTCAGCCGATGCCACAGGGTATGGGACCCCAGGGCCAGCCGATGCCG
>CADBOV010000211.1 GCA_902796385.1 uncultured Lachnospiraceae bacterium | reverse complement strand
CTGTACCGGATCTTAAGGTCGCTGACGTAAGCTACAATGTAAATAAGATTCTGGAAAAGCTGGAAGAGGCATACGGAACCGGTTCCGCCGTAGTGGCATTTCCCGAACTGGCCGTAACGGGATATACCTGCCAGGATCTCTTTTTCCAGCAGACGCTGAAAAGAGAAGTGGGAAACGGGATCGGGAAGATCCTTGCAGCAACCTCCGGACATGAATCCGCAGTGGTAGTCGGCGCTCCGGTCTGGCTGGCAGGTCAGCTTTATAACGGCGCTTATGTGATGCTGGACGGGAAGCTGCTCGGTATCACCATCAAGACATTTCTCCCGAATTACAGCGAATTCTATGAAAAGCGCTGGTTTACCGGCGCAGAACGGCTTTCCTGCAAGGAAGCTTATCTGAGTGAGCTGGGAATCCCTTATGATACGGAGGAGATCGACGATTACAGCGTTCCGGTGGGAAACCTTCTGATCTATGATCTGGACGGAAAGATCCGGTTCGGCGTGGAGATCTGCGAGGATCTCTGGGCACCCATTCCGCCATCTTCGGTCATGACGCTTGCCGGTGCGGAACTGATCGTAAACATTTCCGCATCCAATGAACTGATCGCAAAGAGAGAATACCGGACCGGCCTTGTAAAACAGGCTTCCGCATCCGGACTCTGCGAATATCTCTATGTTTCCGCCGGTTCCGCGGAATCCACACAGGATGTGGTTTTCTCCGGTCACAGTATGGTTGCGGAGAACGGCGCGCTGCTGAAACAGAATGAGGATTATATTGCCACCGACTATCTTATGACAGCGGATGTGGATCTGGGCAAGATCCGGAGCGAACGGGGAAGGATCAAGTCCTTTGCGGATTCTTCCGCATATTATTACGGGCTTACTTCCCGCTGCCGTACCATTTCCGAATCCGCTCCGTCCCTTCCGGAGAGCAGCGGGACAGAGTATAAGCTGGAAAAGCATCCTTTCATTCCGGCATCCAAGAGCAAACTGGAGAAACGTTGCTCCGAGATCTTTGAAATGCAGGTGGGCGGCCTTGTAAAACGTCTCTCCGTCACCGGATCCAGGCCGGTTGTAGGTGTTTCCGGAGGAATGGATTCAACCCTGGCACTGCTTGTTTCGGCGAAAGCCCTGATCAAAATGGGACGTCCCTCAGAGGATCTGATCGCCATCACCATGCCCGCATTCGGAACCTCCGACCGCACCTATCAGAACTCACTGCAGCTGATCCGGAGCCTGGGGACCGAACCGGTCATCATCGATATCAAAAAGTCCTGTATTCAGCATCTGGAGGATCTGGGACATGACGGTGTAACGAAGGATATCACTTACGAAAATACACAGGCAAGAGAAAGAACCCAGGTTCTGATGGACTATGCAAATATGAAGAACGGTCTCGTGGTGGGAACCGGTGATCTGAGCGAGCTTGCACTGGGATGGTGCACCTATAACGGGGACCAGATGGCCATGTACGGCGTAAACGGAAGCATTCCGAAAACACTGGTACGCTGGATGATCGATACGGTGGCAAACACCGGAATCTTCCCCGACAGTACCGAAGTTCTCCGGGACATTCTGGACACACCCATCAGTCCGGAGCTTCTTCCTCCGGATGAAGAGGGAAAGATCACACAGAAAACGGAGGACAGTGTGGGACCCTACGAACTGCATGATTTCTTCCTGTATTACACCCTGAGGTTCGGCTACACACCCGCGAAGATCAATTATCTGGCTAACCTTGCATTTGCCGGAGATTATTCAAAGGAAACCATCCTGAGATGGCAGAAGATGTTCCTCAACCGGTTCTTCCGCCAGCAGTTTAAGCGAAGCTGCATGCCGGATGGCGTAAAGGTAGGTTCCGTGGCGCTTTCCCCGAGAGGTGACTGGCGGATGCCCAGTGATGCATCCGTTACCGACTGGATGAATGAACTGGAACAGGAGCAGAATGACTAATCAGGAAAAGAGGTTCGGGTATGAAAAATATCGTCGGAATACATTTCTTTGAAAAAAATGTAAGGATCTGCATTTGTGATGACTATAATCTGTATACGGACGCCATGGAGCTTCCCATGTCCATCCGGAATGCAAATGTTCTGAAGGATGAAAATGCTTTCCGGTTGTCCTTTGAGAAGATCCGCGCGCATATGCAGGAAAATATGGGTATCTCGGATTTTGACGTGATCCTTCTTATCCCGGATGATTACGGGATCGCAGAGGAAAAGGAATTATTGCAGATGGCGGAGCGGTGCGATGTTCACCTGATCCGGACATGCAGGGAAACGGCAGCCCTTGCAGTCTACGTGAACCGGGAATTCCGTGCCGAGGACGGGATCACGATCCTTTCGGCTGTTGTGACCGATGACCGTGTCGGAATCGCAAAATACGATATGGGAGAGGAAGTGCGTCGTCTGGAAACCGTTCTTGTAACAGAAGGAACCGGATCACGTGGTATTCTGAACTATATCAGCAAGCGGGGACCGTCACTTATGTTTGAGCATATGCCGGACGCCGTATTCTTCACCGGCAGCTTCAACGCCGGCGTGAATTTCGAACAGGCTGCGGTTTCCGGACTGGGACGAAGCGGTATCGATATCAAAATGCTGGATCCGTCCTGTCTGATCGAAGGCCTGGGCTTCATCTGCGGAAGCGTCGAAGACCGTCCCATGGCAGAGGGAATCCGGTTCAGCGACGTTATCTCGGTTTATCCGCTGGGCATTTCCGTAAATCAGGAAATCTTACGTTTTGAAGCTGCTCCGTTAACGGGTGAATGCGTCTGCGAAACCATCGATCATTTCCCGGAACCGGAAGGAGGAACGGACCGGTTCATCCTTTATGAGGAGAGATGCTCCGTATTTAAAAAGGTTGCGGAATGGTTCCCGTCGGATGAGAATCTGGGCAAACTGAGAAGAAGACCGGCTGAGGTAGGAGTCGAAGCCGGAAAAAGCGGTACATTTTCACTTGTTATACAGGATAAGGAAAGCGGTGTCAGCTTTGCCTTTTCCGCAAAGGATGCCGGAGACCGGAAGGAAGCGGGGAAGGAAGAAAGCGTCAGTTCCTTCGTGGAAAAGATCCTTCCCATCATCGATAACCTGGAGTATGCGGCGAAATATGCAAAGGATGATTCGAATCCGTATGCACAGGGGATCATCCAGTCTTATCAGAAGGCAGTTGATATCCTGGAACAAAGCGGAGTGAAGCTGATCTCGGGAGAGGGCGAGCCTTTCGATTTCAATCTGCAGAATGCCGTGGCCCATGTGGCTGACGGGGATCTGCCGGAGAATACCGTAAAGCAGGTAATGCAGACCGGATATATGTATCAGGGAAAGGTACTCCGGCCGGCCCAGGTGATCGTGGCTAACTAAAATACACTTAACTAAATACACTTAACTAAAATACACCTAAAAAACTCACCTAAAAAACTTAAATAAAAATAATCAAACACACCCCTTGACAAACGAACAGACGTTTGGTATATTGATATCACAATCAATCGAACGTATGTTTTAAAGGGGTGTGTTTTATGTACGAATCAAATATCACATTATATCCGCTCAGCAGAACAAATGAGCATTCATATAGCAGATCTGAAGGAACCGCGTCCGTTCGGAAAAGTGTTCGAAACTCCGGTACCGCACGGAGAAGTGTTCGATACTCCGGTACCGCACGGAACAGTGTTCGTAATTCCGGTGCAGCACGCAGCAGTGTTCGGAATAACATCCGGAAAAGTTCCCTCAACAGAGGTGCGGCCCGGATCTTCGAAAGCCGCAGTGCCCTGGTCATTTGCGGAATCCTTCTCATCGTCATCGGAACCCTGATCCTGGTTATGGGGATCAGCGGAAAGGATTCGAACGTGGAAGCTTCCACCATCAAGGAGAAGTATTATACCAGCATCGAGGTGGGCAGCGGAGATACCCTCTGGAGCCTGGCGGAAGAGTACGGAGAACCCTATCAGGATTACCGGATTTTTATCGACGAGGTTAAGTCGATCAATCGCTTAGACGGAGATCATATCACTTATGGCGCAAGTCTTATGATCCCTGTCTATCGCTAAAGATCCGACTTGAATCATATGCATTTTTCTTTTTCTCAAACCGAAATCCTAAGTACTTCCCGGGTACTTAGGATTTCCTTTTTATTATCCGGAGTTTGTGATATAATCTAACGTGGTTTTTTATGTGATGCTATAGATTTTCAGTGTAACAGGATGGATCAGATGGAACAGAAAGTGATCAGTAATATCCCGGAAGCTTATCGTGTGGATCAGCCGATTCCGGAGAAAGAACCGGAGCGACAGGATTTTTTCATTTCGCTCTGTCAGAATTATATAGAGACAAATCGTGAAAAAGGGATCTCCCTTACCTATGCCATCGTAACCTTCGGATGTCAGATGAATGCTCATGACTCGGACCGGATGCGCGGCATACTGGAGCGGATCGGATATATCGAGGCTCCGGAAAAGGAAGCGGATCTTGTGATCTTTAACACCTGTACGGTAAGAGAGAATGCGAATCAGAAGCTTTACGGACATCTGGGACAGCTGAAGCCGAGAAAGAAAACCAATCCCAACTTCATGATCGGCCTCTGCGGTTGTATGATGCAGGAACGGGATGTGGTGGAAAAGATCAACCGTTCCTATCCCTTTGTGGATTTTCTTTTCGGTACATTTAATCTGCACCGGCTTCCGGAACTTCTTTTTGCAAGACTGCATGAGAATAAACGAATGATCGAAGTACTTCCCGAACCAAAGGAACATGTGGAGATCAAGGGAGCCAAGCGGAAATATCCTTTTAAATCCGGTCTGAACATCATGTACGGATGCAATAATTTCTGCACCTACTGTATTGTTCCTTATGTCCGGGGACGGGAACGGAGCAGGACACCGGAAGACATTCTGAAGGAAGCCCGGCTTCTTGTGGAAGACGGCGTAACGGAGATCATGCTTCTGGGACAGAATGTAAACTCCTACGGGACCAACTTCATGGAAGAGAGTCAGATCATTTCCGAAAATCCGGATTACGGTTTTCCCGATCTTTTAGCGGATGTATGCAAGGTTCCCGGGCTGAAACGTGTCCGTTTCATGACACCGCACCCGAAGGATCTTTCCGACCGTCTGATCGAAGTGATCCGCGACAATCCGAAGGTCTGCAGGCACATTCACCTGCCGGTCCAGTCCGGTTCCAGCGAGATCCTTCGCAGGATGAACCGTCGTTATACAAAGGAACAGTATCTGGCCCTCGTGGAAAAAATCCGGAAGGCATTACCGGATGTATCCCTTACAACGGATATCATGATCGGTTTCCCGGGTGAGACGGAGGAGGATTTTCAGGATACCCTGGACGTTGTCCGGAAGGCCCGGTATGACCAGGCATATACCTTCATTTACAGCCGCCGGACCGGAACCCCTGCAGCGACAATGGAACAGGTGCCGGAGGACGTGGTAAAGGACCGTTTTGACCGGCTTCTCGATGTGGTAAGTACCATTGCCCATGAGCGCTGTGGCAGATTTGAGGGAAATACGGTGGAAGTCCTGGTGGAAGAGAAAAATGCGCAGAACCCTAAGCTCCTGACCGGAAGACTCGGAAACAATCTGCTGGTACATTTTGCAGGCGAAGATACACTGATCGGTCAGTATGTAAAGGTTCATCTCCTTAAGTCACACGGTTTTTATTATACCGGTGAAATAGCAGAGTGAACATGAAGTAAACAGAAAGAGAGTATCAACGGTGGATATCGACAGAACAAAATTATCTCCTATGATGCAGCATTATCTGAAGACGAAGGAAGAGGTTGGAGACGCCATCCTGTTTTATCGTCTGGGAGATTTTTATGAAATGTTTTTCAGTGACGCGGAGCTGGTAGCCAGAGAGCTGGAGCTTACACTCACGGGAAAGGACTGCGGTCTGGAGGAGCGCGCGCCCATGTGCGGTGTGCCGTTTCATGCCGCAGACACCTATATCACGCGCCTCATTGATAAAGGTTATAAGGTGGCCATCTGCGAGCAGGTGGAGGATCCGAAGCAGGCGAAGGGTCTGGTGGAACGTAAGGTCATCCGGATCGTAACCCCGGGAACCAATATGGCCGAACAGTCCCTGGAGGAGGGACGCAATCATTATATGATGTGTCTCTATGAGGACCGGGGACGTACCGGGATCGCCGTAACGGATATCACAACAGGCGCATTTCTCTGCACTGTGGTGGATGAATGGAATAAGGTTCTGGATGAGATCATCAAATATGAACCCAGCGAGCTGATCCTGCCGAACGGGCTTTATCCCGAGAAGGATGCGGCGGAAGCAGGACTTCATCCGGACAGTGTGTCGGTAGAGGGGCTGAAGACTATGGATGAAATAGCGATCCGGCTCCACATTTCCGAAACAAAAGCACCGAATCATTATTTTGAATATGAAACCGCAAAGGACAGTCTGCTCCGGCAGTTTTCCGTTCTTTCGGTTGAGGGACTGGGGCTGAAGGATTTCCCGGAGACGCTGATCGCCGCGGGAGCTTTGCTGCAGTATATTTCCGATACCCAGATGACTTCCTCCGGACAGATCAATCATCTGCAGCTGTATTTTACGGATCAGTATATGGTTCTGGATTCTTCCACGAGAAGGAATCTGGAACTGACGGAAACCATGCGGGAAAAGCAGAAGAGAGGCTCACTCCTCTGGGTTCTGGACCATACAAAGACCGCCATGGGCGCAAGAAAGCTGCGTACCTGGGTGGAACAGCCCCTGCTTCAGAAGCAGGCGATCGAGGACCGGCTGGATGCCGTCGAGGCACTTTCCTCCCAAATGATCGTCCGGGATGAGCTGCGGGAATATCTGAATGCCATCTATGACCTGGAACGTCTTATGACCCGGATTTCTCTCCGGACCGCCAATCCCAGGGATCTTTTGGCTTTTAAACAGTCCATTTTATACCTTCCCTATATCCGGAATCTTCTGGAGGAACTGCCGGATTCCACGCTGTTTCATGCAATGAAGGACGGATATGATGATCTTCAGGATCTTTACAGGATCCTGGAGGATTCCATTGATGAGGATGCGCCCATCACCGTAAAGGAGGGCGGGATCTTCCGTCAGGGCTACAGCCGGGAGATTGACGACTTCAAGGATAAGAAGGCAAATTCCAAGGTGCTTCTTGCGAATCTGGAAGAGAAGGAAAAGGAAGCAACCGGCATCAAGAATCTGAAGATCAAGTATAATAAGGTCTTCGGTTATTATCTGGAGGTCACGAATTCCTTTAAGGACCGGGTTCCGGACTATTTTATCCGGAAACAGACCCTTACAAATGCGGAGCGTTATACCACCACTGAATTAAATGAACTTTCCGACGTGATCCTGAATGCGGAGGACCGTCTTTTTGCCCTGGAATACGAGCTTTATGTGGCATTACGGGATGAACTGGCAGGCTCCGTGCAGCGGGTACAGCATATGGCGGATGTGATCGCAGAACTGGATGCACTTGCATCCCTTTCCGTTGCAGCCGTGAAATATCATTACGTGAGACCGAAGATCAACCGGGAGAACCGGATCCACATTTCCGGAGGAAGACATCCGGTGGTGGAGCGGGTGCTGGGGGATGATTCCTATGTACCGAACGATACGAATCTGGATTCCACAGAGAACCGGATCGCGATCATCACAGGCCCCAACATGGCAGGTAAATCCACCTACATGCGTTCCTGTGCACTGATCGCCCTGATGGCGCAGATTGGAAGCTTTGTCCCTGCAGACGAAGCGGATCTCTGCATCAGTGACCGTATCTTTACCCGTGTCGGCGCCAGTGACGACCTGGCCCAGGGGCAGTCCACCTTTATGGTGGAAATGAGCGAGGTAGCCTCCATTCTCCGGAATGCAACGAAGGATTCCCTGATCATTCTGGATGAGATCGGAAGAGGAACCTCTACCTTTGACGGACTTTCCATTGCCTGGTCCGTGGTGGAATACATTGCGGATCCGGACATTCTGGGTGCAAAGACGCTCTTTGCAACCCATTACCATGAACTGACAGAGCTGGAAGGAAAGCTTTCCGGCGTACAGAATTTCTGCATTGCCATCCGGCAGACCCGGGACGGGATCGCATTTCTCCGGAAGATCATTCCGGGCGGAGCCGACAGATCCTACGGAATCGAGGTGGCACAGCTGGCAGGGGTTCCGGCAGTGGTTACAAACCGCGCCCGGACCATTGCAGAGCTTCTGGCAGAAGAGGATCTTACCGGAAATATCCGGCATCTTACCGTACGGGGAGAGTCCGGAAACAGCAGCGGGCCGGAGGATTCCTCCCCACAGCAGGAAACGGCTGTCCTGCCCGAATCTCCATCCGGACGGAAAAAGGACACCTGCACCGCAAAGGAACGGGAGGTACTGACCGAACTTCGTGAGGTGGATCCCAACTCCATGACTCCCATTGCAGCGCTGCTGACTTTGCTGCAATTAAAGGAAAAACTGTAAGAAGGAGCAGGATATGATACATATCTTAGACCAGGCTACGATCGATAAGATCGCTGCCGGTGAAGTGATCGAACGACCGGCTTCCGTTGTAAAGGAGCTGGTGGAAAATTCCATAGATGCCGGCGCAAACCGTGTTACGGTGGAGATCCGTGACGGCGGGACCACATTGATCCGGGTTACGGATAACGGCGGCGGAATCCCCTCCGACGAGATACGGAAGGCATTTCTTCGTCATGCCACTTCCAAGCTGGAAACCGCGGAGGATCTGGTAGGGATCGGTACCCTGGGATTCCGGGGCGAAGCACTTTCCACCATTTCGGCGGTTACACAGACGGAGATGATCACAAAGACACCGGAAGCACTGACCGGAAGCAAATATGTGATCCACGGCGGACAGGAGATCGAGTTTAAGGAGATCGGTGCCCCTGACGGGACCACCATTCTCTGCAAAAACATTTTCTATAATACACCGGCCCGACTGAAGTTTCTGAAAACAAATATGACAGAGGGTTCTTATATCAATGACCTGATGTCACACATTGCGCTTTCCCATCCGGAGGTTTCCGTCACGCTGATCAGCAACGGAAAAACCATTGTGGATACCAGCGGAAACGGCAATCTGAAGGATACTGTCTACACGCTGTACGGAAGAGACGTGACCGGCGGACTTCTTCCCGTGGAGTACGAATCAAACGGGATAAGGATCACCGGATTCACCGGAAAGCCCTTCCTGGCACGAGGAAACCGGAGCTTTGAGAATTATTTCGTAAACGGACGGTTCATTAAATCACCGATAATTAACCGGGCCATCGAGGAAGCCTATAAAACATACATCATGCAGCATCGATTCCCCTTTACGGTTCTTTTCCTGGAACTGCCGAAGGAGGACTGCGATGTAAATGTGCATCCCACGAAACGGGAGTTCAAGTATAACAACGAAAAAGAGCTGTTCTCCACGGTATTCCATGCCGTGCAGGACGCACTTACGGATAAGACCATGATCCCGGATGTGACCGTGGATTACGGGACAAAAGAGAAGAACTATAGCGGAAACAAGGATCTGCAGAAGGGGAAACCCGCACCGTTTGCTTCAATCAGGCCGGCAGTTTCAACAACGAAGCCTGATCCGTATACTCCGGCAAAGCCCGCAGATCCGGTAGCAAAAGCCACTCCGCTTACCACTTCATCCACATCAAAGCCGTCAAAGCCTTTCGAGCAGAAGTCTACCCGTTCGAATGACTCCTACAGCATCCTCGAAGCTTTGATGCCGAAGGACTTCCGTGACAAACTCCGGGAGAGAGAGGATGCGGAAGCGGAAGAAGAGAAGAACCTGAGAGAACAGATCCGGGCTGAGGAAGTACGTGAGAAGGAAGTATACCGGCAGGCAGAGCTTACGGATCAGAACTATCTGTCCGAGCAGGCCGCTCCGGATATCAAGGTTCTGGGACTGGCATTCAACACCTACTGGATCACACAGTACGAGGATAATCTTTATTACATGGATCAGCATGCTGCCCATGAAAAGGTAAACTATGAGCGGTTCCTGAAGGAGTTCAAAACCAGAACGGTTCATAGCCAGCAGCTCTTCCCGCCGAAGATCATCGCGCTTTCCGGCGCGGATAAAGCCGCTGTCATGGATTCCCTTGACATGTTTACGGAAGCCGGTTTTGACATCTCCGATTTCGGAGGAAATGATGTAAAGCTTTCCGCGGTTCCCGTGAATCTGCTGGGGCTGTCCGGCGAAGACATTTTCCTGGAATTCGCCTCGTATCTTTCTTCCGGCGTATCCGGTGTGACGCAGGACATTTTTGTACATAAACTGGCAACCATGGGCTGCAAGAGCGCGATCAAGGGCAACCAGCGTATCTCGGTACCGGAGGTGGAACAGCTTCTCCGGGAACTTCTTACACTCGATAATCCTTATACCTGTCCGCATGGCCGTCCGACCATCATCCGAATCACAAAGGATGAAATGGATAAACGGTTCCGGCGCATCGTGGAATAAGAAGGAATGCATGCTATGGAACAAAACGGGAAAGAACCATTGATCATATTAACCGGTCCCACGTCGGTCGGAAAAACCGGCCTGTCCATTTCGCTTGCAAAAAGACTGAACGGAGAGATCATATCCGCGGATTCCATGCAGGTGTACCGGGGAATGGATATCGGAACAGCAAAGATCAGGAAGGAGGAAATGCAGGGCGTTCCCCATCATCTGATCGATATTCTGGATCCCACCGAAGCCTTTGATGTGGTACAGTTTCAGACACTGGGCCGGAAAGCCATCCGTGAGATCCGGGAACGAGGACATCTTCCGATCGTTGTAGGCGGTACGGGCTTCTATATCCAGGCACTGCTTTATGATATCGATTTTACGGAAGAAACCGATGACCGGATCCGGAAGGAACTGGAACAGAAGGCAGAAACCGAAGAGGGCAGGAAGGAATTGGTGGAAGAACTCAGAAATGTGGATCCGGACGCATTGCAGACGATCCATCCCAATAACCTGAAGCGGGTGATCCGCGCATTGGAATTCTACCGGCTGCACGGAACTCAGATCTCCCGTCATAATGAAACGGAACGTAAGAAAGAATCCGCTTATCAGAGTCTGTACTTTGTCCTGACGGATGACAGGGAAAAGCTGTATTCCAGGATCGGTCAGAGGATCGATGAAATGCTGGAAGAGGGGCTCGTCAGCGAGGTGGAACGGCTCCGGGAATCAGGACTTACGAGAGAACACATTTCCATGCAGGGCATCGGATATAAAGAAATCCTGGACTATCTGGAAGGATCGGCGGATCTTCCTACAGCCGTACAGACCCTGAAGACCAACACAAGACATTTTGCAAAGCGCCAGCTCACCTGGTTCCGAAGGGAACGGGATGTGATCTGGCTGGATAAATCAGAGATCCCGACGGAAGAGGAGCTTCTGGAACGGATCATCTCGGAAGTAAAGGAAAAATCACAATGGATCGTTTAAAGGAATATTATCTGGAACTTGGAATTGATGAAAAGGTATATGACTTCTGTAAAGAGGTGGAAGCATCTCTTTCCGAACGTTTTTCTTCCATCGATGCGGTTGCGGAGCAGAACCAGATCAAGGTGCTCAGGGCCATGCAGAAGGCACGGCTGGAAGAAGCACATT
>CADBOV010000210.1 GCA_902796385.1 uncultured Lachnospiraceae bacterium | reverse complement strand
TATCACTGCCTGACAGGTAATATGTCCGGAAGCCTTCTGGCTGATTATGAGATAGGACAGAAGCAGGCCATCGAGGGAAGTCTTCCGGCGGACGGAGAGCTGATCAAGACGATAGTTACCTCCAACATGGTAGATGCTATGGCAAAGCACTACGGTATCAAAGTGACCGAGTGCCTGACAGGATTCAAGTGGATCGGCAAGGAGATCCTCAGGATGGAGACTACCGGAAAGGGACAGTATCTCTTCGGTTTTGAGGAGAGCTACGGATGCCTGATCGGAACCCATGCAAGAGACAAGGATGCGATCGTAGCCACCATGGCACTTTGCGAGGCTGCAACTTACTATAAATCACTGGGCAAGACCCTTTGGGATGCCATGATCGATATGTACGAGAAGTACGGATACTGGACGGACGACATTTCCACCATTACCATGAAGGGTGTGGACGGAATCGAGAAGATCAAGTCCATCATGACACTGCTCAGGAAAGATATCCCCACAACCATTGCGGGTTATGATGTCATTGCAGTACGTGATTATGATACGGATATTGTCCGGAATCTTCATACGGGAGCAGAGACTCCGACATTCCTGCCGAAGTCGAATGTTCTGTATTTTGAACTGGAGGGCGGCGCATGGTTATGCGTAAGACCTTCCGGAACCGAGCCTAAGATCAAATTCTACTACGGTCTGAAGGGAACTTCCCTGGAGGATGCAAAGAAGATCTCCAAGGAATTCGAGAAGAAACTGCAGGTGCTGATCAACAGCCTGGTGAATGCATAACGAAACAGTGCTATACAGAGCAACCTCTTTCGGTTATCCGGAAGAGGTTACACTGTTTTTTATGAATATCGGTTTTTCACAGAAAAAGGAGGAGGACAGATGACAAAAAGAAGAAGGAGAGGATGCTTTTTATTCATCTTTCTTTTTGCTGCGCTTTTCTTTAACGTGCAGAAAGCGGATGCTTCCATTCCCACAGAGCCCATGGGGACCATTCAGGTGGATCCCTATTACAAAACGCTGAGGGACAGCTTCTATCAGGGCGGTTATGAGGAAGTCGGAGCCTGCAACGGATGGGTTGAGCACGTGATCGATAAGTCCGGACTGGTAGGGGATTTCAAAGTCGGCGGAACGGTTCTTGAGCTGAATGATGCCATGAAGAACAGTGATTATTTTACACTGGTTGCAAGCCGGGAAGGCGGGCAGAATGACTATCAGGAAGCAACGGATCAGATGATCCGCGATGTAAATGAGGGAAAGATCCGCGCAGGTGATATCCTGATCTTTACAAAGAATATGACTGACATGTCGGCAGGCGGTGCCCATTGGCTTCATGCGGCCATCGTTATGGAAGACATTTACGCAGGACAGGCGGACAATACATTTGACAGGGGAGAGGCCAGATGGAAGGTGGAATACATCGGATATCCCACCATGGCACATGCGCTTGCCCCCGATTACGGTGTGGAATATCTGACACCGCTTACCACGCCTTCTTCTCCGGATGCGGAGGACAGCGGCTCTACCGGTTACTATGTATACCGGATCGATCAGGAAAAGGCGAAGGCGAAACAGGAAGAAAAAGCAAAGGCGGAAGCCGAAAAGGCTAAAGAGAAAAAAGAGGCTGCAAATACCGCAAAGAAGGAAGAAACCACTCCGACACAGCCGGCAGGGCAGGAAGCTTCCGTAAGCAGCTCTTCGGGTCTGGTTTCGGTAAATGCAGGATCACCGGCGCAGCAGTCGGGACTTTCACTTTTCTTCGGGATCGTAGCTGCAATTCTGGCTGCCATCGTCCTTCTGATGTGCTTCCTGATCTTGTGACAAGGCGGACTCAGTCAGAAGCAGAAATATGATGCAGCAGAGAATAACTGATAGTTAGTATATTTAACCATGAGAGGAAATGATATGAACAGACAAACCCAGTTTCGCGTTACGGCAGTAGTATTGTGTATCGCTATGATCCTGATCATGATCATTACGGTGGGATCGGCAGGAAAAACAAAGATCAATTACATTTCCAAGGTGACGGTAAAGGACGGGGCAGTGTCCGATAATAAGAATCAGTCGATCTATCTGAAGGCTCCCGGAGACAGCTGCTCGATCAAAACGTCGGCATCCGGTCAGAAGGGAATCTCCACGGATATCTTTGTGTACGGTGATGCAACGATGAAGGAATCCTATCTGACGATCACCGGTGCGGAGAAGGAGCAGACTTCAAAGGATTTTGAAGTGAAGACCGACGGTATCCTTCTGGTTCTGGACCGTAAGGTGCAGGACGGCGCCATCATCGGGGACGGAACCTATGAGATCACCTATGACATTCAGGTTTCCGCAGGCGGCGGCTTCGGTACGTTTCTGGTCACACTCATGATCGTCCTTGTATCGGCAGGACTGTTCCTTGTGATGATCAATCTTGAGAATAAGCCCGGACGCGGTCTTACAAAGCGTCAGGTCCGCACACGCGGAAAAGCATATATGTGCGCATTCTATGTAATGTCGGCAATGCTCCTGGCATTCACACTGATCAGTGCATTTGTTAAGCAGATGCCGTTCACCATCTTCCAGATTGGAATGATCTCCTTTGTTGCGGCAGGAACAACCGCATTTATCCTGGGGGACAAGGGAAATGCATATCCGAAGCTTCAGCAGAAGAGAGGAACCATTACCATAGCATTTGCAGTTGTATGCCTTCTGAATCTGATCGCATGCTTCATCGGTCTTTTCGGCAAGACCACTGCAAGTACACCGTCCGGAACCGGCGTGGTCGGCGGCTGGATCGTAAATCTGGTCATCGCGCTCTGCTTCCTGGGAATGATCGTGGAAATGTTTACGAATAATCCCGGAAATGAAGATTACGCAGGTTAAGCATCGACGGATGCAGAGTTAAGAAAGAGAGGCAGTTGAGATGAAACATAAACGTACCTGGCTGGTTACGCTTTTACTGGCAATGTTTTTCATGACAATGTCTTATCGGGCGAATGCAGCCATCCCTACGGAGTCCATGGGAACTTTACAGGTGGAACCGTATTATGAGAAACTCAGGAAAGCATTTTTCATGGGAGGTTACGATGAGGTAGGATCCTGCAACGGCTGGGTTGAAAGAGTGATCCACCGTTCAGGCCTGGTAGGAAACTTTGTGGTAGGCGGAACCGTACAGGAACTGAATGAGGCTTTATCCTCCAGCAGCAAGTTCACACTGGTTGCAAGTCTGAAGGGCGGTCAGTCCGATTATCAGAGAGCCACGGACCAGATGATCCGGGATGTCAATGCCGGAAAGATCAAAGCCGGCGATATCGTGATCTATACCAAGAACATGAATAACATGAGTGCTTCCGGTCCCCACTGGCTTCATGCAGCCATTGTCATGAAGGAGATCTTTGACGGATCGGTTGTAAATAATTCCAATTCCGGAGCATACAGATGGAAAACCGGATATATCGGTTATCCGACCATCGCACATGCACTTGCTCCCGCATGGGGCGTGGAGTACCGTACACCCATGACCACACCTTCCACAGCAGAGGCGGATGACGGCGGTTCTACCGGATACTACGTTTACCGGATCAATACGGCAGGCGGTTCCGATCCGGCTCCGCAGCAGCCCACCGTAAAGAGCGGCTGGAAGAAGGTCGACGGAAAATGGTATTACATGACCGGTTCAAAGAAGCAGACCGGCTGGGCAAGGATCGGCGGAATATGGTATTATTTCGATGATGCAGGTGTTATGAAGACCGGCTGGCAGCTGATCAAGGGACATTATTACTACTTCGTATCAAGCGGAGCCGTGAAGCACGGCTGGCTGAAGTACAGAAATAAATGGTATTATCTGACGGCAAGCGGCATCATGAAGACCGGCTGGCTGAATCTGAAGGGTAAATGGTATTACTTTAACAAGAACGGTGATATGAGAACCGGCTGGCTGCGAAGCGGCGGAAACTGGTACTACCTGGACAGCAACGGCCTGATGGCTACAGGCAGAGTCGGGATCGGCGGAAGGATCTACGAGTTCGATAACAGCGGAAAATGCCTGAATCCGTAATAACAAAAGACCTCAGGGGATGAACCTCTGAGGTCTTTTGCTGTCTGAAACGATATCTTCAGGATCATTTCTCCGGATCTGTCTCTGCCGGATAGCCCTCCTCCAGACAGTCGGAAAGGGTAAGCGTTCTCAGCTTTGCATCACTGACATCCTTTTCCTTTACGATCCGGGAAGCCTGCCGCTCGATGCAGCGCTCGATGTAATTCCGGACTTCTCTTGCATTTGCAAAGTTCTCTTCATGGGCTTTTGCCCGTGTGGTCAGATAATGACGGATGTATTTTACCGCCTCTTCATCCGGAGCATATTCCTGTTTTTTGGACATGGACTCGAAGATCTTGAAGAGTTCGTCTCCGGTATAATCCTTGAAGAAGATATTCTTGTTGAAGCGGGACTTGAGACCGGGATTGGAATTGACGAATTCCTCCATCAGCTCGGTATATCCGGCCACGATCACGATCAGGTTGTCCCGGTGATCCTCCATACGCTTCAGAAGCGTATCCAGGGCTTCCTTTCCGAAGTCCTTTTCGTCCTTTCCTGCAGTCAGGGTATAGGCCTCATCGATGAAGAGGATGCCTCCGATGGCGCTGTCGATCACTTCCGCGGTCTTTTCCGCGGTCTGTCCGATATAGCCTACAACCAGGTCGGAACGGTCAACCTCCACCAGCTGTCCGCCGGTCACAACACCCAGGGCCTTGTAGATCTTTGCCAGAAGGCGTGCCACGGTGGTCTTGCCGGTACCGGGGTTTCCGGAGAATACCAGATGCAATGTGATATCCGGCTGTTTCATTCCGCGCTCTTCCCGCATTTTACGGACCTTCAGAAGATTGATGAGGTTTGTGAGATCCTGCTTTACGGCATCGAGGCCGACCAGGGAATCCAGTTCCTCCATCAGTTCTTCCAGGGTTTTTTCCGGCTGGGGTTCCTTTGCGGCAGGAGCCTGGGCACCGTCTTTCGCGGTCTCGGCTTTTGCTTTTCCCTGGTTTGTTACGCTGGACGGATTCCGAAAGGATCCGCGCAGCCTGGCCGCATGGATGGAATCCGCAGAGATCAGCTCGCCGGCCTTACCGATATTGTAAAGGCCGAATTCCTTCAGGAAGTTATTCAGCATGATCACATAGTTGGAAAGATTTCCGATCTCGGTTACGCTGCTTCCGCTTCCGTTTCCGATGGTGAATTCCGTTCCCATGTCATTGAAGGTATCGACGATCACGCGGCTGAAGGAGCGTCCCAGGGAATCTCTTCTGGCACCGCCCGAAAGATCATATTTCGCAAAATAAGTAAGGGATCTGGGAACCGTGTTGATGAACTCCGGCTTCAGGCTCCGGTCATAACGGAGTGTCAGGAATTCCCGTGTATCGATGTACATGGTCAGATACTCCATGATGAAGGAGCGTTCGTATTTCATATCGGAACCGTCCGGTTCGTAAAGAAATCCAAGGAACAGAAGATAATCAAATTTCAGCATCTCACGGAGTGTCATGGTACCGGGAGGTACGACTCCGCTGGCATTTACCTGATCAGCCAGCTGGAATGACTGCTGGATCTTTCGATAGAGTTCGTAATTCGTCATAGTTTAATCCTTCCTGCAAAGCCTTTCCCCAAAGGCATTCTTTGCTATCTGAATACTAACTATAGCACATCTTAACGGACTCAACAAGGGTTATCGGTTCGGGCAGAGGCGGCGGAAAAAACCGATATTTCTTTCTTCAAAACACAGAGCGGATATGGTATAATAAGCCGCGTATATGAAAATCAACGGACCGGATGGCGGAAGGAGAAGAGGATGCGGCTTCGACCCTGTATAGATATCCATGACGGACAGGTAAAACAGATCGTCGGAGGGAGTCTCTTCGATCTGGGCGTGGGAAAAACAAATTTCACGGCCACGGAAGGCGGGGCTTTTTACGGACAGCTGTATGGAGAACTGGGGCTGGACGGCGGACATATCATTCTTCTGAATCCGGCAGGAACCGAAAATTATGAAGCAGACAAAAGGACCGCGAAGGATGCGCTGGAGGCGTTTCCGGGCGGGTTTATGGTCGGTGGCGGGATCACGCCGGAAAATGCGGCAGAATTCCTGCAGGCAGGTGCGACCCATGTGATCGTCACCTCGTATGTATTCCGGGACGGCCGTGTGGATATGGAACGACTGGAACGGCTGGTACGGGAGGTGGGAAGAGAGCATCTGGTACTGGATCTCAGCTGCAAACGGACGGACAGAGGCTACTGTATCGCCACGGACCGCTGGCAGAAGCTGACCGAGGTATATGTGACCGATGAGACACTTGATATGCTTCGCACATTTTCGGCGGAATATCTGATCCACGCCGTGGATGTGGAAGGAAAAAGAAACGGGATTGAAGAACCGCTGGCGGAACTCCTCGGAAACTGGGCAGGACTGCCTGTTACCTATGCGGGAGGTGTCGGAAGCTTCCGGGATCTGGAGATCCTGAGGAAAGCGGGAAAGAACAGGCTGGATGTGACCATCGGAAGCGCGCTCTCCATTTTCGGCGGTGATATGGACCTGAAAGAAGTAATCGATTTTCTTCGGGATGAAGATATGCAATGAAGAAAGAGAAGGGAGTAACAAAGGGGACATGAGACGAAGAAGCATGCATAAGATCGCGGCACTCGTTCTGTCGGGTGCTATGATGCTGGGTATGGCCGGCTGCGGAAAGAAGGACGATTCTTCCGAGGCAACGACATCTGCATCCAGCGAGGCAAAGAGTGAGGCAAAGACGGAAGCCAAGTCCGAGGCAAAGACCGAGGCGAAGACGGAGGCTGCGACAGAGGCGGCGACCGAAGCGAAGAAGGACCTGAATATAAAGGACGGACAGGTGCTGGTGGATTGCACGTTCGATAAGGATGTTGACGGCTTTGTAACCTACACCAACGGCGGCGCATTTGATATGGAAAGCAAGGACGGGAAACTGGTTG
>CADBOV010000209.1 GCA_902796385.1 uncultured Lachnospiraceae bacterium | reverse complement strand
GTGTGATTCTCATTACTTGACTTGCCATAAAAAAAGCCGCCTCCTTTTCGCACTTTTTAAAATAGTACGACAAGCGGTGACTGTACCTCGTTCCCGTGTGTGTCGCGCAGGGATCCACAACGCATCCTTATATAAGATGCTTTCGACTGTCGGCTCCCAGAAGGATTCTGTCTGCTTACCACGCAGCCGGGTGTGTCCTACCCCATCTCACACGTCATCTCCGAATCTCTTCGGATGGTTTTTTGTACAGTGACTTGTCGCCAGTTTCTCTGAACTTGACATTCGCTCCACGAAATAACCTACGCTTTAACGCGTAGCAACCTCCGCTTCCACGCTATCAACGTCACAGCAAACGCTATTATAACAAAGCGTAATACGGATTGCAAGTACTTTTTTCAAAATCTTTGTTCACAAAATATTTACATTTGTTTACATTTTCTTCATATTTTGTATTGCGCTACACATTTATACATGATAAAATAAGATTTACTATAGAGTCACTCTATAATTACTGACAAGCAGGGATACTATGCCGCGTTTTTTGTTCCACTGTGAAACCGGTATTCTGACAACTGTTTAGATTTGCGAGGTATCCATATGGAAAGACGTAAGAGAAAAGTGAATTGCGGCGTCAACCCGATGGCTTTCTGGTGTGCTGCAATTTCAAAAGAAAAAAGAAAGAAAAGAAACAATGACAAGGGATTCTCTCTTGTAGAGGTGATCATCGTAATCGCCATCATGGCGATCCTTGCAGCCGCTATCGCACCTGCACTGATCCGTTATATCGATAAGTCACGTAAGTCCGTGGACATCGAAACCGCTCAGTGTATCTTCGAAGCCGCAAACCTGGCATCCGCGTCCTGGGATGATGATATTAACCAGGGCTGGAGTATTGCGATCGATGCAAAGGTTGCGCCGCAGAAGGTTACTTCAACCGGTCACAGTGCCGATCTCGACAAATCGGACAAAGACACTTACACGGTTTACCCTGTAGCCTGGGCTCGTGGAGTTAAGAAAGGTAACTGGGAGAATTCCGTATTTAAGAGTGCGCTTGACAAGGGCGAAAACGGTGATAAGCAGAGAAAGTTCACGGATGAATTCCTGAAAAACCTCTATCACCGCGACGGTGTCGGCCAGGCCTATAACGGTGTTGCCGGAACGAATGCCTACGACGGCGAGAAGGATCAGCTGTGTATGGAGTTCCGTTACAAGAAGGATGCCGGATACGGCAAGCCCGAGTGCTGGATTCTCTATATCCGCGGCGACAATTTCAAGCCTGAGGTATGGATCGGAATCAAGTCCGGTTCCGTAAAGGCGAGATACAGGGTATATCCTGATCCCTGTAAAGAGTATAAGTAAGAATCCGGTTCTCACTTAATTTAATATCCGAATATGTAAAAGCCTCCTTATTATCAAATTAAGGAGGCTTTTACAATGCCCGGAAATACCGGATACGATCAGAATTCAATTCTTCCGCTGGCGCCGCAGGGCAGCACCAGTCCGTTCGATGAGACCGGAAGACCGATCTCCTCTGCCGCAACCTTCGGGCCGGAGGATGAAGCTCCGGCCTTTCCGCCGGTTCGTTTTTTCCACGGTTCCAATACCGCCGTATGCAGCATATAGGAAAGAACCGCCGGCTGAAGACCTGTTGTATAGGAATTGATCAGGAAAAAGAGCGGCTGATCCGACAGGAGTTCCCCGGTTCTCTGCAGCAGGGAATAGACCAGCTCCTCCAGCTTCCAGAGTTCCCCCTTCGGTCCGCGTCCGTAAGAAGGCGGATCCATGATGATCGCTTCATACTTCTTCTCTCTTCGGATCTCACGTTCCACGAACTTCATGCAGTCATCCACCAGCCAGCGGATCGGACGGTTCTCCAGCCCGCTGCAGACTGCATTTTCCTTCGCCCAGTTGACCATTCCCTTGGATGCATCCACGTGTGTTACCGATGCACCGGCCGCTGCTGCAGCCAGGGTTGCGCCTCCGGTATAAGCAAACAGGTTCAGCACCCGGACATCTTTCCCTTCCCTGATCCGGTTTTTGATCAGTGAATAAAACCAGTTCCAGTTCACCGCCTGTTCCGGGAAAAGGCCCGTATGCTTGAATTTGAAAGGCTTCAGGCGGAACATGAGCTGATCCCCGCCATCCTGTTCCGGAAGGTCATACGTGATCGCCCATTCCTCCGGAAGGTCATGGAATTCCCAACGGCCTCCGCCCTCTTTGCTTCTATGATAATGTCCGTTCTGTTTCTTCCACTGGGGCAGCTTCTTTTCCGTACTCCAGATCACCTGCGGGTCCGGTCGTAACAGGAAATAATCTCCCCAACGTTCCAGTTTTTCCCCTTCGGAGCAATCCAGGACTTCATATTCCTTCCATCCATCAGCAATCCACATTTATCTGTCCTCCCAACGAACAAATATCAGCGCAGGTTAGTATAACCCGCGCTGATGTTGGTTTTCTAATTCTTCGTTGATAATATCTTAAGTGCCTTTCCGATCCCGCCACTGGTTCCCTTGTAAAGTGCCATGGCTTTATATACATGGCCCGCAAAGATCACCATAGCAAGAGCAATGACCACAATGACCAGGACACCGGTGATCGCTATCGTTGTACTGAGCGTTCCAAGCACCAGTCCTGTCGGAAGGATCAGTGCAGCCGTGAACGGACAGATAAACAGCCAGGTAGGTGCCGTGCTGATATCAGCCCCCTGCGTCAGAACCAGCAGATAAGAGACAACAAGGATTATAACAAAGATTCCCTGATTGCTGGCTGCCTGTTCCATCGTGCTGGAGATGGCCCCTGCAAATGCGGCAAAGGACGAATACAGCAGGATACCGAAGATCAGTACGATCACTGCAAGGATCACCGAAACCGGGCGGAACAGATCCATGGAACCGAAACTCTTCAGGAAAACCACCGCCGGTGCATGTGCATCCGGGAACAGGTTGTCCGAAAGGATCACACCGGCAAATATGCCGCCTGTCAGGCATGCAATCCATAAGAAGAACTGCAGCAGTCCCGCTGTCAGAACGCCTGTCAGTTTACCGAATACCATAGCTTCCGGCTTCACGGAAATCAGTAGTGTATCCATCAGCTTGGAGGATTTCTCCATAACGATATTCTTTGTGATACTTGCTCCGTATGCGAGCACAACAAAATACATGATCATGCAGACCAACATGGTAACCAACAGGCTGAACACATCCTTGATCCGTTCATTGTTCTGCTCATCCGCCTTTTTCTTATCTTCATAAAGGCTCTTTCCGGTCTTCCAGCCTGCCGTATCAAAAGCATCGGTTTCGATCGTCCTCGATACCTCTGCCACATCCTCCATACTGATTCCCCTGGCCGCAACCACGAACATCATTTCCATTTTTTTAATGGCCTCAAAATAATGCTCTGCCTTATCGGCATTCAGGGAAGATCCTTCCGGAAGAACGATGTCTGCGGATATATTTTCCTTATCATCCTTCGTTACATGCAGAACAAAGGATTCCTTCTCCCCGGCATCCTTGATCTGCTTCATTCCGTCTTCCACGGTCGGTACCGTAATATAGGTAATATCCGCATATCCGTCTCCGTCAACGGCTTTCATCAGATTAAAATCCGTATTCTCTGCGACTTCGTTTGCCACATAGATCTTTGTTGCCCCACAGGACTCGATTTTCTTTCCCTGATCTTTCTTTGCACCGGCCGAAAGAAGCAGCAGGATCGCAACCGGCAGAACAAACAGAATGACTGCAAGCACGATCGTCAGCGCCTTAAACCCCTTCTGGCATACCTGATTATGGAAGGTGAACTTGAATACTTTATCGAAATTCTTAAACATACCGCTCACCTCCTAATACTTTGCCGCAGCAAAGATCGAAGCAAGCTTCGGTTTGCTGGAGTCACTGAGCAGCAGGTTCCGGTAGGTCTTTGCCGCAAGTATTACAAGTGCCACCAGGATTACGATCTGGATTGCAAAGGAAAGAAGCATGATCTCCAGTCC
>CADBOV010000208.1 GCA_902796385.1 uncultured Lachnospiraceae bacterium | reverse complement strand
TTCGCAGCATTTCCGAATCCACGCAGCCACGAACACGTACGGCATATGCCTACGATATTAAACTTTTTTTTGAGTTTTTAATCGATAATAATCCTGCTCTAAAGGATAAAACCCCGAAGGAAATCGAGTTATCCTTCCTGAACCAGCTGACTGCCTCAGATTTTGAGGAATACCTGGATTATCTGTCACTTTATACGAAAAACGGCAAGGAATACTCAAACAGCGCATCCGCAAAAAAAAGAAAGCTCGTTGCACTTCGTGCCTTTTTCCGTTATCTGTATCAGACCGAAAAGCTCGACCAGAATGTGACGGAGAAGGTAAAAACCCCGAAAATCCATGAAAAAAACATTATTCGCATGGAATCCGACGAGGTTGCCAATTTCCTTGATACTGTCGAATTCGGGAATAAGTTGACGAAAAACCAGCAAAGGTTTCACGAAAAAAATAAACTCCGGGACCTGGCAATGCTGACACTGATGCTCTCTACCGGCATCCGTGTTTCCGAATGTGTCGGGATCAATATTTCCGATGTGGATTTTGACCGGACATCCGTCCGTGTGGTACGAAAAGGCGGAAATGAGGATCTGGTCTACTTTTCGGATGAAGCTGCAGGGATTTTGCTGGAATATCTGGAGGAACGCCGCAAGATCGACGCAGTTCCGGGTTCGGAAGACGCACTCTTCCTCTCCTCTCACAAATCCAGAATGACCCAGCGAAATGTGGAATATCTGGTAAAAAAATACGCCCGGATCTCCACACCGCTGAAAAAGATCACACCTCATAAGCTTCGGAGCACCTATGGTACTGCCCTCTACCAGGAAACCGGCGACATTTATCTGGTTGCTTCGGTTCTCGGACATAAGGACGTAAACACCACCCGGAAACACTATGCAGCCATGGATGACCATAAAAAATGGCAGTCCAGAAATGATGTACAGTTAAGGGAAACCGACCGTGCTACTGCTTTCGTTCCGAAGGAGAAATCCGACGAAAATGAAGACGAAAACACCGATTAGACACTGATGAAAAAAAGATCCGCTCATTCCTGAACGGATCTTTTTTTTACTTAGTATCATCAACCAGGAGTACGTTATTTCTCCGGTTTTTTTCGGAATCCTTTTCCGGGATCACTCTGTCAGTATGTATCCCACCAGATTCAGATTACTGAAGGTATTGTCTGTAGGCTGGTGCATAAATGCGATTTCCGTAATGATCAGCATACCGTTATCTACCGGGATCTTGTAGATATCATCGGTAAATTCCTGCTTTTGCTGATCATTTTTCGGAGTGATGGCATTCGGATCCTCAATGATCAGTTCATTCTCCGATTTTCTCTTCTGGATCAGGGCTGACATGCACGGCGTAAGGTCGATGGTTATCTGATGATCTTTCCCGTAATTAATTGTGATCTGTGCCATACTGGTCCATCCGGAGGGATCGTCATATGCATAGGTCGCTTCAACCGTATAGACTCTCTTATAATCTTCAACCGGAAGGCCTTCACTCTTCTCATCAAAACCGCCGGAATAATAGATGCTTTCGGACACCTTCTCATTTGCATTCTGCGTCTTATCCGGTTCGATCTTCTGTTCCACCTTCCAGTGCTCGCTGTCCATTTTCAGGATCCGGTCCATTTCCTCAACATTATAATTCAGCGCCAGATACTGGGTTCCGAACACATTTCTTCGAAGGACGGAACGACTGCTGATGGCATCATACTGATATTTCGCCACCTGCTGATACTCCTCAGGGGTCCAGGTCCGGTTCAATTCGTGCATGGCCTTCAGGGCCGAATAATTCTTATCAAACCGCGCTTCCTGGGAAACAGCTTCCACACGCTCGGCACAGGTCCAGGGAATGATGAGCCCGAAGAATGCAAATGCACAAACGATATAAAGGATCCATTCATAATGCTCCGCATAATGTACCCGGGACTGTTTGAAGATCAGCCGAACCAGATTGATCAGCGGCTCCCATGCAATATAAATGACCTGCAGTGCAATAAAAATCACCGCCCAGTATCGAAGGATCGTCCAGCCGCAGTCACTGATCCGCACGGAAATCGCGTAAATTTCCAGCAGGATCAGAGGCGCAAATATATATTTCATATACCGGATGATCTTATGATAGATCAGACTCGGATCACGCTTCGTATACGCATACGCCATGGTCCACACAAGGAACCCGAAGGCAAAAAGCAGCGCACAGATGGGGAACACCTGATTGGACGGGAAATCCCAGGTCACAACCAGTTTTCCCATATAAATGTATACGATTCCCATGGATGCGATATGCAGCGGCATCAATGCGTAAAGAACAACGTTCTTTGCAAACCGCGTCTGTTCCGGCTCACTTTTGTCGATCAGACAGGATAATCCATAGGGAACATAGAGCAGCGCCACAAGCAGGATCTCCAACCGTTCAACCCATCTGACATATTGTATGGATGCGATCAGCGTACTGAAAAGATAAAGAATAAAGATCAGACCCGCGTTCAGAATCAGCAGGATGATCACAAGCCGGATAACGGAGAAGATCACCCGAAGCAGATACTGTTCAAAGGCAAGCCCGCTGTCCTTGATCAGTGCGATAAAAGATAACGATGTGGGAACCAGTGCATATAAAAAGGCGGAGGAATAGAAATAATACTCATTAAACAGAGACCGGTCCGACTGGAACATTACCGCGATGATCACCCAGAGAAACGCAAAAAAGCCGGATAAAATATATCCGGTTATGGTTGCTTCTTTGCTCTTCCGGTTCCGAAGGACGCTCTCGGTAAAAAATGTACCGATTACAGCCATAAGAAGAAATATAAGTACGTATTCATCATTACGCTCCACATAGGTATCCCGGATACTGAGATATTCCAGGAACCCGCATGCCAGAGCGGTCAGGATCAGCGTAGCTGTATATTTCCGGGCAATGTCCGAAAAACGGCTGCCCTGTTTCTTAAACCATCCCTTTATCGCCTTCATTCTCCGTACTCCTTTGCATGCATTTCCGTATCACATGCGATTGTAGAATTCAATGATCATTTCAGCAGTTTTTTCAGGCCCGAGGATGGAGCTGTCGATACACAGATCATAGCTGTCCATCTTCCCCCATTTTTTCGATGTGTAATAATTATAATAAGATGCTCTTGCCTTATCTTCCTTCTGAATCTGTTCCTTCGCCTGTTTCTCCGACAGATTGAAACGCTCCATCACGGATTTGATCCTGGCCTCCATCGGCGCATAGATAAATACCCGGAGCACCTTTTCCTGTTCCCGGAGCACATAGTCCGAACAACGTCCGATAAATACACCGGACCCTTCCTTCGCGATCTTTTCGATCGTATTGTAGGTCGCCATAAACGCCCTCTGATTCAGGTTCATTCCGTACCCCTGATTTTCAAAGGAATAAGAAAATGCATACGGATCCATTACAATTGAATAAAGGAAACTGTTGGAATGCTTTTCATCCATTTCATCCAGAAGGTTTTCCCATAAACCGGATTCCTTGGCAACCTGTTTAATGAGCTGCTTGTCATAACACTGAATCCCCAGCAGCTTTGCAACATTTTCCCCGATGATCCTTCCGCAGCTTCCGAATTGTCTTCCGATGGTGATCAGTTTCTTATCTTCCATACTTAATCCCCCACTTCCCCTGTGTTACTGATACTTTTTCTCCAATTCACTGATATAATCCAGACTGCTGTTTACACTCGACTCCAATGCACTGATCCTCTTCTCCCTCTGAACCTGTGCAACGGTTTCTTCATAATCCTTCTTTGCCAGCGCAGGCGCCAGTTTCAGATAGATCTCATCTTTTTCAAAATGTGTCTTGATCGATCTCTTCCCGTCTTTATAACCCAGCAACCGCTTGATCTTTTTATCATCCCCACCGAAATTCAGTGTACCGTCGAACACATCTCCCAGATCATGCGTGGGATCGATCACGATAAACTCGGCTCCGGGGAAATCCTCCGGACGGAATACTCTTCCCGCCGTAAGTCCGATGACGATAAACTTCCGGATCCCGGCATCATAAAGGGGACGGATCGGTTCATTGTCCGAAACCCCGCCGTCTCTGTATTTCTTTCCGCCGATCTCAACCGTATCATATACAATGGGCATGGCCGTGGATGCCATCAGAATCTTCTGGATATCACTGACTCCCTTTCCGTTCAGAAGCATATATTCGGGTCGGTAATTCCCCGCTCCGAGTTCCTCAGCCACCCCGCAGTATATCTCGATGGGACTGGAAGAAACCTTCTGATAATCCACATACTGATTCATGAGGCGGTTCATTTCATTTCTTGAGAAATAGATTTTCCCCTGAAGCAGCATGGAGGGATCCACGTCGAAAAGAACACCCATGTCAATATCATCCCAGGTCTGATATGCCCTGTCATAATCATTCTGGATGAAAAGAACGGCATTGATCGCACCGATGGATGTACCGGCCACAGCCGAAACCTGATCCAGCTTTCCTTCCTCATGAAGTGCCCGCAGCACACCGATCTGATATGCTCCTTTCCCACCGCCGCCGGAAAGAACCAGCCCCAGCGCGTCAGGACCATATGTTTTTTTCTGTTGTTCCTGATTCTGTTGTTGCGTACCTGTCTGCAGTTCCATACCCGTCTGCGCTCCCATAGCAGGTGCTGCAGATGTTCCGTTTTGATCCGAAACAGCCGGCACCTCAGTAAAGTCCGAAGCCGCCGGTGCTACAGGAACCTCCAGGTATTTATCCGCATCTGACGGATTTACGGGAACCTCCGTGAAATCATTCATATGCCACTCTCCCCCACTTGTGTCAATTTGACAGGCACCCTGTCAACTACGGACGGATCTGTCCGTCACCGTAAACAATATACTTTGTGGATGTCAGCGCCAGTAATCCCATAGGTCCTCTGGCATGAAGCTTCTGGGTGGAAATACCGATCTCTGCTCCGAAGCCGAATTCGAATCCATCCGTAAAACGCGTGGACGCATTTACATAGACACAGGCCGAATCAATCTCCCGCAGGAATCTCTGTGCAGAAGCATAATCCTTTGTAAGGATTGCTTCGGAATGACCTGTACTGTATTTATTGATATGAGCAATCGCCTCATCAAGATTATCAACGATCTTTGCGGAAATGATCTTTGCCAGATATTCGGTTCCGTAATCCTCCTCGGATGCGGGAACAACCAGGTTACTGATGGCCTGTGCAGCTTCATCTCCCCGGATCTCGCAATTATCACTGGCAAGATCTGCAGCGATCAGCGGAAGTGCCTGTTCTGCGATATTCTTATGAAGAACCAGCGACTCGGCTGCATTGCAGACACCCAGACGCTGAAGCTTTGCATTCCGGACAATCTTTACAGCCTCATCCAGATCTGCTGTTTCATCGATATAAATGTGGCAGTTTCCGGTACCGGTTTCAATCACCGGAACGGTTGCATTTTCCACAACGGAACGGATCAGTCCTGCTCCGCCGCGGGGGATCAGAAGATCCACATAATCATTCTGCCTCATCAGTTCCGTTACAAGCGCACGGTCCGTATTCTCCACCAGCTGAACCGCATCAACCGGAACACCGCATGAATCAAGGGCTTCACGGATCACGCGGGTCAGAATGATATTCGAATAAATGCAGTCGCTTCCGCCTCTGAGAATGGTTGCATTTCCTGCTTTAAAAGTCAGGGCAAAGGAATCCACGGTTACATTCGGACGGGATTCATAAATGATCCCGATCACGCCCATGGGAACACGCATCTGCCCGATCACCAGTCCGTTCGGACGTTTCTTCATGGAAAGGATCTCACCGATGGGGTCATCCAGCGCAGCGACCTGTCGCAGTCCTTCTGCCATTCCTTCCATCCGGGCATCCGTCAGTCTGAGACGGTCCATCAGTGCAACCGACATGCCGTTCTTCTCGCCATTCTCAAGATCGATCTGGTTCTCCTTAATGATCTCGGATGAATGACGGAGCAAAGCATCTGCCACCGCAAGAAGCGCTTTATTCTTTTCTTCCGTACCAAGCCGGCTCATCAGTGCCGAAGCAGCTTTCGCCTTTTTACAAAGTTCAACGATCTCACTCATAATCATTTTTCCTTCCTGTAAATCTCTTTTTCCGTAACTATCACATCCGCAGGGATATCTGTCTCCTCCGTCGGAAATGTATCATCGATCACCTGAAATCCGTAAGCAGCCGCGGCTGCAAACACCGGATGTTCCGACAGAAATCTGTCATAATAACCGCCGCCGTATCCGAGCCGCATACCGTTCCTTTGAAAAACAAGTCCCGGCATGATCATAAATGCATCCGTCAGATCCGATACATCCAGCGGATCCTCCGGGGACGGCTCATAAATCCCGAGTTCATTCCGGACCAGTCT
>CADBOV010000207.1 GCA_902796385.1 uncultured Lachnospiraceae bacterium | reverse complement strand
TTTTATCAGTGTCGGCGCGACAGGATTTGAACCTGCGACCTCTGCGTCCCGAACGCAGCGCTCTACCAAACTGAGCCACGCGCCGATCTGATCTTTTTTGTAAGACACTTGCTATATAATACATACTTTTTTTGGATTCGTCAAGCGGTTTTTTGGCATTGTCGAAAAAACTTATTGATTTTTTGCAAATCTGAAAAAAGTGAGAATCTTATTAAAATTGTAAGATTTTCTTTGCATGATGGGGTAATCTGGTTTATAATATTGATAACTGTGTGGGGAACTCTGTTTTCCCATGCGGGAAGAATTCATTTCTGTGACAGACAGAAGAAAAGGACAGTGTAAAAATGAGATTTATTCATATTTCGGATGTATATCTTGGATATGTTCCGGATGCGGGAAAGGAATGGAGTGAAGATCGCGCCAAAGAGATCGGCGAGACCTTTGTCAAGGTGCTTTCCGACTGCAATGAGAAGGAGGTTCAGCTTCTTCTGATCGCCGGTAATCTGTTTGCGGCTCCGCCGACACAGGAACAGTTGGAATGGCTGGATGAGAAGCTTCTGACGCTGGAGCATACAAGAACTCTTTTGATCGGAGGAAGTGCCGATTATATCGAGCAGGGTTCACCCATGGAATCCTTCGCATTTCAATCGAAGACGGTTGTATTCCCAAGAGAAAAAACCACGAATGCTTATCTGAAGGGTGTAAATACCTGTGTTACAGGTTACAGCTACGGGAAACCGGAGTACCGGGAGAATATCCTGGAGAATATCAATCCCGGACGGACAAGCTCATACAATATCCTTCTTGCCCACGGCGGAGATGCGGATCATATGCCGTTCCACAGGGAAGTGCTGGCACGTAAGGGTTATGATTATGTGGCTATGGGCGGATCCAGAAAGCCCGTGCATATCCTGAAAAACCGCATGGCTTATTCCGGATCACCGGAACCGCTTACGGTTGAGGATCAGGGAAAGCATGGTTATGTTCTCGGAGATCTGACCGAAAACGGGGCAAAGATCACCTGGTGCCCCATTGCCAAGAGAAATTATATCCGCTTCACATTTGACCTCCGGCCGGACATCATGGGTGAAGAGATCACCAAGCTGGCAGAAGAGAAAATGATGAAAATGGGATACCAGAACATTTACAGTCTGGTAATGCGCGGATTTGCATCTGAGGATCTGAAGCCGGATTTCACAAGGCTTCGTAACAGATTTAATATTTACGAGATCGATGATCAGACGATTTCGACAAGAGAGCAGGAGCTGCTGAAGATTGAAAATACCACGAATCTTGTGGGAAGCTTCACACAGCAGATTGCCGACAGCTATTCAGTAGATGAGAAGATCAGGGAAAAGGCAGGACGGTACGGACTGGAAGCACTGATCAGAGCGGGAGAATAATATGTATCTTACAAAGCTCTTAATGAGAGATTTTGGAAAATTTCATAATGAGGAGATCAACCTTCAATCCGGGATCAATGTGATCGAGGGTGAAGAGGGTTCCGGGAAGACAACCATCCGGGAGTTTATCACCGGGATCATGTTCGGAATCCGGAAACAGACAGGAGATACGGAACAGGCTAAGGCATACCGGACCTATAAACCGGAAGGAAGAACACGGTATTCCGGAACGGGCTATATCCGCCAGGATGACAAGACGTATCTGGTGGACAGATCGTTTCTTGCCGGCGCAAAGAAGACTTCCGTTCTTGATGTACAGACCGGGCGTGAGCTGCTTCTGAAGAATCAGGATACCCTGTCCGGAACCATAATCGAGACGGATAAGACAACCTACAGAGATACATTTGTGATCGGTGAAAGAGGAACGAATGCCGCTGACGAATTGACCGCATATCTGGGAAATAAGATCCAGACAGGCTGCGGTAACCTGAATCGTCAGAAGGCGATTGAGTTTCTGGAGCAGGAAAGAAAGAAGAATAATCCGCAGCCGCTGGTACGCCGTCTGGAGGATCTGACGGAACGTCTGGAACAGTATGATGACGTGGATGCGGCATTGGAAAAGAATAAAAAAGACATGAGACAGCTGACCGACGATTTCGCCATCGAAGCCGCCAAGAGAAAAAGAGTGGCAAGACAGCTGGTGGAAAATGAGGACGGAACCGTCTCCTACAAAGCGGATGAGCAGCTGGATGAAAAACTGGACCGGCTTACCGAGTCTGAAAAGAACTATGGCGCGACTTTAAATCCGGAGGATGAAGAACCGAAGAAGAAATGGACGGACAGCGTACTGGCTGTTATCCTGACCGGACTGTTTGTTCTGGGTGTGATCACGGCAATCGTTTACCTGCTTCCGTTTGATGATGCAGTCCGGAAACTGTTTATTCTGTTCACTGCGATCTTTATCATCATCACCATTATTGACGGCTATCGTGTCAAGGGTGTGTTCTCTGATGATGAAAACGAAGTTCCGACGGAAGAGGACTTTAACAGGGTGCTTGAGGAACTGCAGGAAGAGA
>CADBOV010000206.1 GCA_902796385.1 uncultured Lachnospiraceae bacterium | reverse complement strand
GCATATCCTGAACCGTTATAAGAAGGCAATCAACGGTGCGAAGATCCTGCAGCTGGGCGTATCTTACAAGAATGATATCGATGATTACAGGGAGAGTCCTGCGATCCGTGTTTATAAGGAACTGAAAAAGGTGGGCGCGGAAGTGTCCTATTATGATCCCTGGGTTCCGGAGTTTAAGAACATGTACGGAGAGAGCGGAACCTCACTTCCGGAGCTTACACCGGAGGTTGTGGAGCAGTTTGATCTGGTCATGATCACCTGTGCGCATCACAATGTGGATTATGAAATGGTCCAGAAGCATGCAAAGGCGATCTTTGATACCAAGAACGTAATGAAGGACATTGAAGAAAGAGACAATATCGAAGTCCTGTAAATCGAAAAGAAGGAAGAATGACTTATGAAATATGCATTGATCGGATGCGGACGGATTTCAACAAATCATATAAAAGCAGCATTGAATAATGAACTGGAGATCGTGGCAGTCTGTGATATCCTGCCGGAGCATATGGAAGAGCTTCTGGCAAAGCATGGTCTGGAAAAGGATCCGTCCATTGCCAGATATACGGACTATAAAACACTCCTTCAGGAACAGGATCCTGATCTGATCAGTATCGCAACCGAGAGCGGATCCCATGCGAAGATCGCGCTGGATGTGATCGACAAGGGGATTCCGGTGATCATAGAGAAACCCATGGCCATGTCCATGACGGATGCGGATGAGATCATCCGCCGATCAAGGGAAAAGGGCGTGAAGGTGGCGGCCTGCCATCAGAACCGTTTTAATGTGGCTGTACAGAAGATGCGCCGTGCTCTGGAGGAGGGACGCTTCGGAAAACTGTCCCATGGCTCCATTCATGTAAGGTGGAACCGGAACAAGGCATATTATGACCAGGCACCCTGGAGAGGAACCTGGGCGGAGGACGGCGGAACCCTGATGAATCAGTGTATTCACGGTATCGACCTCCTGCGATGGACCTTCGGGGATGAGGTGGATGAGATCTACGGCATGACACGTCAGGTGCAGCATCCCTATCTGGAAGCGGAGGATGTGGGAATGGCAGTTGTCCGTTTTAAGAACGGAGCCATCGCCACCATTGAGGGAACGGTAAATGTCTATCCGAAGAACCTGGAGGAAACGCTTTACATTTTCGGTGAAAAGGGAACGGTAAAGATCGGAGGAACCTCCACGAACAATATCGATGTATGGGATTTCGCGGATGAGACGGATCAGGACGCGGAAAACAAAGGCCTGAAGGAAGCCACCAGCAATGTTTACGGAAACGGTCATACCAGTCTGTTCCGTGACATGATCGACGCCATCCGGGAGGACCGGGATCCTTATGTGGATGCGGTTGCAGGCCGGAATGCACTGGAAATGGTGCTGGCGATCTATAAGAGCAGAAAAGAAGGATGTCCGGTAAAGCTTCCGCTGGGAGATTTCTCCAGTCTGGATATGGCGGGAACCTTCGACGGTTCCGAAGAGTAACGGGCGGAACATACCGAAACAGACAGGACGGGTTTGGTCATGGATTATTTTGTACATGAAAGCAGTTATATCGATGAAGGTGCGGTCATCGGAAAAGGAACGAAGATATGGCATTTCTGTCATATCCAGTCGGGGGCCAGCATCGGAGAGAATTGTTCTCTCGGACAGAATGTAAATGTGGCAGGCGGCGCGGTGATCGGAAACCGGTGCAAGCTGCAGAATAATGTCTCGGTTTATGACGGCGTGGTTCTGGAAGACGGTGTATTCTGCGGACCTTCCTGCGTATTTACAAATGATCTTACCCCACGGGCCGAGTATCCCAAGGGAAAGGAAAACTATAAGAAAACCCTGGTGAAGCGAGGTGCATCCATCGGCGCCAATGCAACCATCGTCTGCGGACATACCGTGGGAGAATATGCACTTGTGGCAGCAGGCGCGGTGGTAACGCAGGATGTACCGGATCATGCACTTGTGGCAGGAGTTCCTGCCGTGGTGATCGGCCGTGTGGATGAATACGGAAATATTACGGAGATGAATAAGAATGCTCATTAAGTGGAAGGAGCTTCCTCCGGAGCTTAAGATTCCGGAGCTGAAGCCTTATTATAAAAGGCTATATCGTAAAAGAGGAAGTCTGCTGGTCAAGCGTGCATTTGACGTTACGGCTTCGCTGCTCCTTCTGATCCTTCTGGCACCGGTTATGGCCGGGATTGCCGTCTGGATCAAAAAGGATTCCCGGGGACCGGTATTCTTCCGGCAGGAAAGGATCACCCAGTACGGACGAAAATTCCGGATCTATAAATTCCGGACCATGATCCGGGATGCGGAAGCGGCCGGAAGCATGGTAACGGTAGGAGAGGATCCCCGGATCACAAAGGTGGGAAGGAAGATCCGTGCACGCCGACTGGATGAATTGCCGCAGCTGATCAATATCCTGAAGGGGGATATGACATTTGTGGGAACCAGACCGGAGGTCTTGAAATATCTGGAGTATTATCAGCCGGAATGGCTGGCAACCCTGCTGCTTCCGGCAGGTGTTACATCCAGGGCAAGCGTTGCATACAGGGATGAAGACGAGGTGATGGAATCCTTCCGGAAAGAAGGGATGGAGATCGATACCATCTATGTCGAACACATTTTACCTGAAAAGATGAAATATAACCTGGACGAGATCCGGTCATTCGGCCTGTTCAACGATCTGAAGGTTTTGATAAAAACAGTTCTGGCTGTTCTTTGATTAAGGAGGAACCATGGAGAAAAGAGGTATCAGCATAAGAAAGATTCTGATCGACTGTGTCAGATTCTGGTTTTTACTGGTTCTGTTTGCACTGATCGGCGCTTTTTTAGGCTACAGATCCGCGGTAAAGTTTAATGACAATATCGATCAGTTAAAGAAGGCGGATCAGGAAAAGCGGCTGGCAGAAGAAAAGGAAGCCGAGGAACTGGCGAAAGACATCGTTGAAGATGTGAAATACACGAAAGCAAAATGTGAAAAGGGACTGTCGAAGGAAGAGAAGCAGGATGTCATGGATACCTATTCCATTTACCTCAGCCGGAAGAGCCGGAGAGAGTATATGGAATCATCCCCGTATCTTCAGATCGATCCCTATGATTTTACAAATGTATATCTGCAGTACAGGGTTAAGCGGGATACCGAAGCGGCAGATAAGGACAACTTCAATTCATACGTACACGGCCTGAAGCTTTATATCAACCATCATTTTGCGGAAGACCTGGTAGAGAAATATAACCTGGAGGTTTCCGCCGGCGGGCTCAGTGATCTTTTCTTCTTCAGTGACGGAGGAAAGGATACCTATGATGACTTCATCCTGCTGGCTGTAACAAAGGTGGATATCACGGAAAACATCATCGATCAGATCAGCAAGGACTTTATTGCATACGGAAATGAACTTGCTAAAACCTATCCGGGATTTTCCCTGGAGCTGGTGGACAAATATGAATCCACCTATTTCAACACAAGTCTGAATACCACACTGGAAAGCTACAGATCAAGACTCAGCAGTGACCAGTCGAAGATCAGCTCGGCAGTTAAGAAATTCTCCGGCATGCAGAAGGCGTACTACAATATGCTGGTGAAGGGAACCGAGGAAGAGACGATACAGGAAGTTGTTCAGGAAGGCGTAACGACCAAGAAGAAAAATGCAGTGGAAAAGGAATATGCTTCCAAGCGAAGCCTGATGCTCATGCTTCTGCTGGGAGGCGTTGCCGGCGGACTCATCGCCATCGTGATGATCCTTCTCGGCAATCTGATCTCCAAGAAGCTGATCTTCCCGGGTGATTTTCCGGGATGCTTCGGAGTCCGCTGCTGTGGCGTGCTGACCGAGAAAAAGAAGAACGGTATTTCCGGATTTCTGCAGAGAATGGAATATAAGGATGCCGAGGACGGAGAGGATCCGAAGCTGGTTTATATCCAGGTACGTGAGATGCTGAAAAAAGCGGAATGTACGGAAGTGAACCTGCTCAGTTCGGAAACGGTTGAAGAAACGGTATCCGTAAAGAAACTGACGGAACTTGCGAAGAAGGACGGCATCACCATCCGGATCCTGTCACATTTCCCTGAAGGAACGGACGCGGCAGAGCAGGTGATCCGTCAGAGAAATGTAATCCTGGTGGAACGCTTCCACAGATCTAGGCTTTCCTCCATCGATAAGATCATCGGATTTTGCAAGGATAATGATGTGACCATTCACGGAGCAATCTGTCTGGATGGCTGACATGGATCATAAACGAAGCAAATTATAAAAAGAAAGGATCACTTATGAGAAAGAATTTCGGCAGAGTGAGAAAATGTGTGGCAATGGTGGGAGTCTGCTCCATGCTCTTCTTTAATCAGACTGCACTTGCGGCTGAGACAGGTGAGCGGGGCGGTGAACCGGAACAGACCGCAGT
>CADBOV010000205.1 GCA_902796385.1 uncultured Lachnospiraceae bacterium | reverse complement strand
GCTGAGGAACTTCGTACGTTCTGCCATGGCACCGGATACGATGGTTGCCGTTGTTGCACAGAACACCAGGTTAAAGATGAACTGCGACCAGTCGAAATTCTCATAGCTTGTAAAAATGTCGAACCCGGGTTTTCCGATGAACCCTACCAGGTCTTCACCGAGCAGCAGGCCAAATCCGATCAGGATAAAAACCACGCACCCGATACAAAAATCCATCAGGTTCTTCATCAAAATGTTTCCGGCGTTCTTCGCTCTTGCAAATCCGGACTCCACCATTGCAAATCCGGCCTGCATCCAGAACACCAGCGCAGCACCGATCAAAAACCAGACTGCAAATAGTTTTCCGTCAACTTCACTGAGTATCTCTTTCAGCATATCAATGCACCTCACTTTCATTTATCCCTTTTTCAACAGGTTTTCTGTCTGCTGTGTGAAGTGCTGATATGATGCCGGCAATGCTCCGCTCTTCACACCTGCGAAACACCGTTGCATCGCCGCACGGAGTGCCGGATCAAGCCGGTTTCGGGATCATTTTTCACTTCCGTGCCAAATATAAAAACAAAGAAAAAGGCGTCTCAGAGTTACTACTCTAAGACGCCCTTGCCTTTTCATGTTTGGAATTATACGACTATATTTTTCATCTGTCAATCCCTTTTTTAATTTCATGAAAAAATTTTTTTAAGTCGGTGGTTTTTCCCTTTGTCACAAGCTTATTCATCCACTTCGTCATAAACCGGTGCAGGCATTTCCCTTACCGGCGGTTCTTCATGAAATGCGGATCCGGCTCCCCGTCTTGGTTTCCGGGCGGGACTTCCGGAATCGGAAAGATTCATGGTCGGTCTTCCTGCTTCCGTTCTACCCTCTCTGCCTTCGCCTCTTTCTCTCGGGATCCTCATGCCGCTGTCCCTGAATTCATCACTGCTCTCTCCCAGGATATAGATCGGCCTGTGCTTCGTTTCCATGAAGATCCTGGCGATATACTGTCCCATGATACCGATGGAGATCAGCTGGATTCCTCCCAGGAAAAGGATAACGCACATGGTGGAGGTCCATCCGGATACATTGTATCCGCCGATGATGATCCTCTTCAGGATCAGGACGATCATCCAGACAAATGCAATAAACGTGAAAATGATCCCGGCATTCGTTGCGATATTCAGCGGAGCATGGGAAAAGTTAATGATGCCGTCGATGGCATATTTCAGCAGCTTCCAGAAGCTCCATTTTGTCTGGCCTGCCACACGTTCCACATTATCGTAGGACAGCCAGTAGGTTTTATATCCTACCCAGCTGAAAAGTCCCTTGGAGAAACGGTTATATTCGCCGACCTGCAGGATGGAGTTTACCATCTTGCGGCTCATCATCCGGTAATCCCTGGCACCGTCCACGATCTCCGTTTCCGTCATACGGTTGATGGTTTTATAGAAACGTCTGGCGAAGAAGGAACGAAGCTTCGGTTCTCCCTTCCTTGTGCTTCTGCGGGTTGCCACATTATCATATTCACCCTTTTTCAGGATATCATACATGGTCGGCAGATATGCCGGCGGGTCCTGAAGATCCGCATCCATCAGCGCAACATAGGCACCTGTGGAATTCTGAAGGCCCGCGAAGATGGCTGCTTCCTTTCCGAAGTTCCTGGAAAAGGAGAAATACCGGACTGCCGGATCCTTCCTGGCAAGCTTTCGCATGATATCCAGGGTATGATCTGCAGATCCGTCATCCACCAGCACCAGTTCATAGGAGATTCCCATATTCTGTACGATCTTTGTGACCGTATCATAGAAAATGGGGAGCGCTTCCTCTTCGTTGTAACAGGGGACCACGATTGATAACTCTTTTGGTCTTTGTCTCATACGGATTTCCGTCCTTTCTGCAAGAATCCGTTTCTACGGTTCCGGTTTATCTTCCTTCTTCGGCGCGTAAGCCCAGTACTTATTGGTAATATAGTTCAGCGGAATGGTAACAAACAGGTTCAGAAGCGGTGAGATCATCTTGGAGATCCCAAGCCCCTTGATCCAGATGGTTCCCAGAATGTTATTTACCACGATCCCGGAGAGACCATAGCACATATATGTCCGGAAGATCACCCTTCTCCTGAGCGCCTTGTCCTTCGTCCGGAAATTGAACACCTTCTTGCTGTTCCAGATGAATGACCAGTAAACGGCAACCAGGAAGGCCGTGATATTTGCAACCACATAATCATATTCAAGACCCGGGCAGATCTTACCGAGGAGCAGGATCGTACAGATGTTGGTCAGGTACGATACCGCCACATTTGTCACACCCACGGTACAGAACTTCAAAAACTGGATCAGCTTCTGCTGCCGCTCTTCCGTAAATTTGATATGCAGAAGTTTTGCAAATGTACCGGCGATCTTCAGGATCACCTGTTTCATCTTCCCGCCCAGGATACCGAACCCCTTCCGGAAAAATGTGGTGGTTGTGGAAAGATGCTTCCTTGCAACCTTATCATATCCCCGCTCTTCCAGTTCGGGGAAAAATGTATCACGCAGTATCGGCCGCTTTGCCGGACGCACAAGCGTCGGATTCTTCTTTGTTGCAGCCTGCCAGTTCGTATCCTTATAGTGGAATCTGTCCTTTACTTCCTCAAAAAGACGGGCTCCCTTGTCGGTATTCAGCAGCAGAAGGGAGGTTCCCTTCTTGTCATTCATTTCCGGCATAACCTTCGAAACGCCCCAGAAATCCGCAATGGTGATATCCGCCCCCCACTTGGGAACCGACTTGAACCGGCAGTCATAGCAGGACGGGCGAAGGTCCAGATTCTCCAGGAATGCATTCATGTAGGTGTCCTTCAGAGCCGGATATTTCCGGATCTCTTTTCCGTTGGATAGTTTCACCTTCGTTCCCAGCTGCAGTCCCGAGGGATGCCAGCCCTTATCCTTCAGACGGAAACGGAAATCCACCACTTCCGCATTTTCCTTTTTTTCAACACTGGAAATGTAATCCGAGAACACCTTCGGTGAAGGTACACCGTGGCAGATGAAATCCACCAGATACAGCTTCTCGTATTCTTTCCCGAGAAATGAGCGGAGACCTGCCGTCTGACAGGGAGTTCCCGAAAACAGGACTTCCTTTCCCTGCTCCAGGTATTCCTTTACCTGCGGATAGGAATCACCCACCACGCTCTGTACATACTTGGAACCGCGCAGCAGGGCAAGCCCGGTCTGATCCGTAACGGCGATATGACAGACCTTCATATCCTTCAGGGCCGCTCCGAAGATCACGCCCCCTCTCTCCAGGATCTTGTCTGCCAGCAGACTGAATGCACCTCCGCTGGAGGATGCCTCACGGACAGCTTCATCCTTATTCCATCCGCCTACCGCATCCGGTTCCGGCTTCAGCCCTTCCGTTTCAGGGGTCCCCTCATCCGCACGAAGGATGGGACACACCTTCTCACATTTTCCGCAATGGACGCACTTCGATTCATCCACGGAAGGATAGAGGAAGCCTTCCTCGTCTTCCTTCATGGTTATGCATCCGATGGGGCATATTTTCGCGCAGGCAGTGCATGCGCAGCACATTTCTTTCTTTGTG
>CADBOV010000204.1 GCA_902796385.1 uncultured Lachnospiraceae bacterium | reverse complement strand
GGCACAATTCTTATCCACTATTCTCGGCGCCTTTAGTGACGAACCGTAGTGCTCTTTTGAGGCGCCTCTCATGGTCAATTAACTCGAATTGTGTTACTATAGCATTACAAATCCTTGCTTGAAAGGAGTATCCCATGGCTCGATGTGAAGTATGTTTCAGACATTGTGAATTACAGGAAGGCCAGACCGGTTTCTGCAAGGCCCGGATCTGCAAGGATGGCCGGGTGTTACCGGCTCATTACGGATGGCATACTTCCATCAATGTGGATCCCATTGAGAAGAAGCCCCTGGCCCGGTTTCATCCCGGAACAAACATCCTGTCCGTAGGAAGCAGCGGGTGCAATCTCCGCTGCCCTTTCTGCCAGAATCATGAGATTTCCTGGGGTGACGACGCGGAATCCCCGCGGCAGATCTACGTTCCGCCCGAAACTCTGGTGGAATATGCTGAGTCCTGCCGGAAAATGAATATCATCGGCATCGCTTATACCTACAACGAACCGCTGATCGGATATGAATATGCACGGGACACCGCAAAGCTCGCCCGGGAAAAGGGTTTGCTGAATGTACTCGTTTCAAACGGTACCGCTGAACCTTCCGTTCTGGAAGAGCTTCTCCCCTACATTGACGCCATGAATATAGACCTGAAGGGATTTACGGATCATTACTATAACGAGGTCTTGGGCGGAAACCGACAGATGGTCATGAACTTTATCACCAGAGCCGTGAAAGACACCCACGTGGAACTGACAACTCTGATCGTACCCGGAGAAAATGACACGGAAGAGGAAATGCTGGAACTGGCCACCTGGGTCTCCGGTCTCCGGGACAAACAAGGTTCCGTCATCGGCCACCGGATCCCGCTGCACGTTTCCAGATTCTTTCCCCGTTTCCACATGACCGACCGTCCCGCCACTGCAGTTGAAAAGGTTTACCGCCTGGCAGAGGTCGCAAGAACAAAACTGGACTATGTATATACCGGCAACTGCTGATCCGCAAACCCCTTATTCTACAGGCGTTTCCCGGACCGCGCATTGACTACCCCACCCATTATGGTAGTCAAATTGTACAAAATGTGTTACAATTGATTATGCTAATCTTCCCGAATGGAGGTGATGGAATGCAAAACAGAAAACGTATTCGAAAAGCAGTCCTTCTGCTCGTTTTCACATTTATTTTGCATGCCCTGATCCCGTTCACCGTCCGGGCTCATAATTTCGAACCGAAGGTGGTCCGTGTAGGCTGGTATGACTCCGCCTTCCATAAGCAGGACCAGTTTGGACGCCGTTCCGGCTACGGTTACGAATATCAGCAGCGAATCGCCACATACACCGGCTGGACCTATGAATATGTGGAAGGAAGCTGGTCAGAACTCTTTGAAAAACTGCAGGCAGGCGAGATCGACCTCCTCAGTGATGTATCCTACACCCAAGAAAGAGCGGAAAAGATCCTCTATTCCATGGAAGCGATGGGACAGGAAAGCTATTACGCTTTCATTTCTCCCAACAACAAGGATATCCATCCGGATAACCTCGCGTCCTTCAACGGAAAAAAAGTCGGTGTCAACAAAAACAGTATCCAGGAAAAATTCTTCAGCGAATGGGCCGCGATGAATAATATCCATCCCCAGATCATAGAGCTGACCATGAGTACGTCCGAACTGATGGATATGCTCTCCTCCGGTGAGATTGATATTCTTGTGACTCTGGACACCTATGCAAACACCTATGATATCGTTCCCGTATGTAAGATCGGCTTCGCGGAATCCTATTTCGGGATCAACAAGAATCGTCCGGATCTGAAACAGGATCTGGATACTGCCATGATCCGGATTTTTGAAGAAAACCGGGACTTCAACCAGCAGCTCACAAACAAATATAACAAGTCAGCCTCTGTCAACCGTTTTCTGTCCGTAGAGGAAAAGGAATGGATTTCCGAACACAACACCATCCGGATCGGCTATCAGGACAATTTCCTTCCCTTCTGTCAGAAGGACAGTGGGTCCGGCAACCTGACCGGAGCTCTTTCCGATTATATTTCCTATGCCGAACACGCCGAAATAAACGCAAAACTACATTTTGAAGCAAAGGCTTATGACACTGCTTCCGAAGCCCTGGACGCGCTGGACCGGGGAGAGGTCGACTGCGTCTTTCCCGTATCTCTCAGCGCCTACGATGCCGAGAGCCGGAATATTCTCATTACCGAACCCCTCGTGGAAACGGAAATGTATGCAGCCGTTCGTTCCGATGACCGTCAGGGTGTTTCACCCGATCGTCAAATGAGAGTAACTGTCAGCACCGGAAACCCCAATTATGAAACCTTCCTGAAGGACAATTTCCCGAACTGGACGGTAAAAACCTACGATGACAGCACCTCTGCCTTCGAGGCCGTAGCTTCCGATGAAGCAGACTGCGTACTGATCTCCAATTACCGTCTCAGCCGTATGAGCAATCTGTGTGAAAAGTATAAGCTCTCCACCCTCACAACCAGCCGTGCACTGGATTTCTCCTTTGCTGTCCGGAAAGAGGATAACTGCCTATATTCAATTCTGAACAAACTGAACCGTCTCCTTCCGGAAACCACGCTGAATGCATCACTGACGAATTATGCACTCCGGGATACAAAGGTCACTTTCCTTGACTATGTAAAGGATAACCTGGCCTATGTAATTGCTTTTGCTTCTCTTATCGTCATCATTATCCTTCTGCTTGTGCTGAGAAATATGCGTGCACGGGCAAAAGAAGCAGAAAACCTCAGGATCATTTCCGAGGCGGAACGGGATCAGCTGACCAACCTGTACAGCTGGAACTTCTTCCTGATCTACGCCAGCCGTATGTATCAGGACCATCCCAAAAAACCCATGGATGCCATCGTTATGAACATCGACCGCTTCCACTCCGTGAACGCCCTGCACGGGCGCGAATTCGGAGACCGCGTCCTGCGGGAACTGGGTGAAGAGATCACCGGTTTCCTTGCTGAAACAGAAGGAATCGCCAGCCGTTTTGAGGCTGATCGTTTTGATATCTACTGCCGGCACATTGATAATCCGGAGCAGGAACTGGAACGGTTCCAGAAACGGCTG
>CADBOV010000203.1 GCA_902796385.1 uncultured Lachnospiraceae bacterium | reverse complement strand
TGTCTTGTCTTCGCGATCCAGGGATAAACCTTCTTTCCCGGTAAGTGTCCGCCCTCACCGGGCTTTGCGCCCTGTGCCATCTTGATCTGGATCTCCTTGGCGCTGACCAGATATTTACTGGTAACACCGAACCGTCCGCTGGCCACCTGCTTGATGGCTGAGCTTCTGTCCTGTTCGGTTCCCGCGGAAGCGATACGCTCGTCACTCTCTCCGCCCTCACCGGAATTGGACTTTCCGTGCAGCCGGTTCATGGCAATGGCGAGACAGGTATGTGCCTCTTCGGAAATGGAACCGTAGGACATGGCACCGGTCTTGAACCGGCGTACGATCTCGTCCTCGCTCTCTACTTCATCCAGCGGGATTCCCTCTTCCGGATAATTGAAATCCAGAAGACTTCTGAGATAGCCTGTTTCCTCCGAATCCGCCATGGCGGTAAATTCCTTAAACTTATCAAAATCCCCTGTCCTGGTTGACAGCTGCAGCATATGGATGGTCCGGGGATTGTATCTGTGATTCTCACCCTGGGCTCTGGATTTATGCCGTCCCACTGCCGTAAGGGAAAGGTCGGTGGGAAGTCCCAGGGGATCAAATGCCCGGCTGTGCTGTGCGTCTGCCGCTGCGGCGATATCCGAAAGGGTGATGCCTCCCACACGGCTTACGGTTCCGGTGAAATACCGGTCGATCACATCCTTGGAGATACCGATCGCTTCAAAGATCTTGCTGCCCTGGTAGGACTGGATGGTGGAAATACCCATCTTGGACGCGATCTTTCCGATACCGAACAGGATTGCACGGTCATAATCCTCCACTGCCGCATAATAGTCTTTCTCCAGCAGTCCGTCTTCTGTCAGTTCCCGGATGGTCTCATGTGCCAGATACGGATTGACTGCCGATGCACCATAACCCAGAAGTGTTGCGAAATGGTGTACCTCCCTGGGTTCACCGGATTCCAGGATCAGGGACATGGCCGTACATTTCCGTGTGGTTACCAGATGCTGGTGCACTGCTGCAACCGCAAGAAGTGACGGAAGCGCCACATGGTTTTCATCTACCCCCCGGTCGGACAGGATCAGGATGTTGGCACCCTCGCGATATGCCTTATCCACTTCTACGAAAAGATGGTCGATGACTCTCTCGATGGGGGTGCTCTTGTAATAAAGGATGGAGACTCTCGCTACCGAGAAGCCTTCCTTCTTCATATGCTCTATTTTCAGGATATCCAGATCCGTCAGGATCGGATTATGGATCTTCAGAACATGGCAGTTTTCCGGACGCTCGGAAAGGAGATTTCCGTTCTTTCCAAGGTACACGCTGCGGCTTGTAACGATCTTCTCACGCTCTGCATCGATCGGCGGATTCGTTACCTGCGCAAACAGCTGCTTAAAGTAATAGAACAGCGGCTGATATTCTCCGGACAGGGCTGCGATGGGAGTATCCACACCCATGGCGCCGATCTGCTCGATCCCGCGTTCTGCCATGGTACGGATTCCCTCATGGTAATTCTCATAGGTATAACCGAACGCCTTCTGAAGACGGGTTCTTTCCTCTCTCGTATAAGAAGGAACCTTCTTGTTGGGAACCTTCAGGTCATGAAGCTCCAGAAGGTTTGCATCCAGCCACTCACCGTAAGGCTTGCTGCCTGCATATTTTTCCTTTAATTCCTCATCGGAATAGATCCGGCCTTCCTTCGTATCCACCAGAAGCATCTTGCCCGGATGGAGTCTTTCCTTCCGTAAAATGTGCCGCTCATCCAGCGGAAGCACACCAACCTCGGAGGACAGAATCAGACGGCCGTCATCCATAACCACATAACGGGAAGGACGCAGACCGTTCCGGTCCAGGATCGCACCCATCTGGTCTCCGTCCGAGAACAGAATGGACGCAGGACCGTCCCAGGGCTCCATCATGGTTCCGTAATACTGATAGAAATCCCGTTCCTCCTGTGTCAGGGTATCATTGTGCGCCCAGGGCTCCGGAATTGCGATCATTGCCGCAAGGGGAAGGGGCATACCGCTCATCATCAGAAATTCCAGTGTATTATCCAGCATTGCAGAATCTGAGCCGCTGGAGGAGATTACCGGAAGAACCTTTGTCATATCCTCGGAGGACAGAATGTCCGTAGCCATGGTCTCCTCGCGGGCCAGCATTTTATCTGCATTTCCCTTAATGGTATTGATCTCTCCGTTATGAACCATAAGCCGGTTCGGGTGTGCCCGGTTCCAGCTGGGGTTGGTATTGGTTGAAAATCTGGAATGCACCATGGCGATGGCGGATGAATAGTCCGGATCCATCAGATCCGTAAAGAAGGTGCGGAGCTGTCCCACCAGGAACATACCTTTATATACGATGGTTCTGCAGGAAAGCGACGGTACATAGGTTTCCACATTACTCTGTTCAAATTCACGACGGATCACATAGAGCCGGCGGTCAAAATCCAGATCCGTGGCCAGTCCTTCTCTTCTTGCAAGAAATGCCTGCAGGATCACGGGCATACAATCCCTTGCCTTGCTTCCGAGAACCTCCGGGGCAATGGGAACCTTACGCCATGCCAGCACCGGCATACCTTCCTTTGCCGCGATGGTCTCGAACATCTTCCTGGCCTGACGGATCTTCAGATCGCTCTGGGGGAAGAAAAACATACCTACGCCGTACTGACGCTCACCCGGCAGGGTTACGCCCTGTTCCGCCAGCTTCTTTACAAAAAATGTATGCGGGATCTGCGTAAGGATTCCGACACCGTCTCCCGTCTTTCCTTCCGCATCCTTTCCTGCCCGATGCTCCAGACGTTCCACGATCTTCAGCGCATCATCCACCAGTCCGTGGCTCTTTTCACCCTTCACATGGATGATCGCTCCGATACCGCAGTTCTCATGCTCAAAGGCCGGATCGTAAAGGCCGTTCTTTCGAAGCTGATCCTTCGCGGTTTCCTTTGAACCATGCACGTTTGTTCCTGTCATCGTCTCCTTTGTTTCCAGCATAGACTTTATCCTCCATTTCTCCCTCCCGGTCGGGAAGTGTAAAAAAAGAGGCGCTTCGAGTACTGATACCCGAAACGCCTTTGCTTCGTCTTAATTCCGTATATGATCGCCGCATCTGCGGCCGCTTTTATTTTTCCTATGCTATGAAGTATAACACTTTATTTTCAAAAGTCAATGGGAAATTTGATTATTTTTATTAACTTTTTAAAGGTTATTCCGTCGCTTTTTTCATTCCCTCTGCAACCAGATGGCTTCCGACCATGAGAAGGATCATGATGGCAGCTGCCGGAAGGAGCTTATAGGGATGCATCAGCACATTCTGGAAGCCTTCAGTCAGCAGGGTTCCCAGAGAACAGGTCTCCGGCGGCATACCCAGGCCGACAAAGCTGAGGAACGCTTCCAGGAATACGGCAGACGGAATACTGAGCATGATCTGGGTCACCAGTTTTCCGGTAATGTTCGGTACGATCTCCCGGAAAATGATATGACCGTGACCGGCCCCCATGGTCCGGGCCGCCTGAATGTATTCCAATTCCTTTACCTTCATGACTTCCGCTCTTGCGATCCGGCTCATGTCGATCCATCCGGACAGCATGAGCGCGATGATGATGGAAACCATACCCGGCTGCAGCACCATCATCAGAAGGGTTACCACAACCAGCGTAGGGATACTTCCTACCACATCGATCACCCGCTGCATCAGGATATCCGTCATTCCACCGAAATAACCGGAGATCACCCCGTAATTCATACCGATCAGCAGGTTGATCAGCGTTGCCACCAGCGCGATGATCAGCGAGATACGCAGTCCCATAAAGCATCGGGAGAACATATCCCTTCCCAGACTGTCTGTTCCGAACAGATAACTGTCCGAAACACCCAGATCTTCATATTTATTTACCCTTACGGCTCCGCTGGATTTTGCCAGTTCCTCCGATCCGTCCAGGATTCCCAGACTTGCCAGTCCCGGTACCCTGGGTGCCATATTGGCATGCTCCAGCTGCTGCTCGTTGTACCCATGTCCTGTCAGATGCGGTCCTATGATGCTGAGCAGGATAAGAAGTCCCAGAATGACCACTCCGGCCACAGCGGATTTCTGTGCAAAGAACCGTTTCAGGGTTTCATGCTTCACACCCGTGACCGCTTCTGCAGAGGATTCCTCCTTCAGTTCCTGAGGAGCCGGGACGAAATCTTCATCCGTCGGAATATAATCACCGGTTATCTGTAATTCATTTTCCATACCGCTCCTCCTTTCATTCGGCTTTTCCGCCCAGACGGACTCTCGGGTCGATCACACAGTACAAAATGTCCAGGATCAGCATGACTACGATATAAAGCGCTGAATATACAAAGCTGAGGGCGATCACCACATTGTAATCGTTATTGCTGATCGCATTTGTCAGCAGGGCTCCCACTCCGGGAATGGAGAACATCTGCTCGATCACCAGGGATCCGGTAAGAAGACCCACCAGCAATCCCGCCATGACCGTGATCACCTGGATCAGTGAATTCCGCAGGATGTATTTCACCATGATGGTTCCGCTGCTCATTCCCTGGCATTTTGCCAGCATCACATAATCCGATTTCATCACGTCCTGTGCCTCGGCCTTGGTAAACCGGGCGATCACCGCCATAACCATGATACTGAGCGCCATGATCGGCATGACCAGCGTAGCCCCCGGCTCCCGGTAATCATAAAGCAGCGGAAGCAGCTTTGTCTTAAATCCCAGCACATAAGAGAAAAACATGGCAAACAGATAAGACGGAACCGCAACGCCCAGAAGCGTCAGGATACTGTAAACCGCCCGAAGCAGTTTATTTTTGAAGAATGCTGCCAGAAGTCCCAGCGCGATTCCCATGACGGTACCGAAGATCATACTCAGAAATCCGATCTTCAGTGTCAGGGGAAAGCGGTTCGCCAGAAGCTCCGTGATCGGTGTATTCGCGGAAATGGAGTAGCTGACACCCATATCTCCCCGCATCATATTTCCGATATACCGGAAGAACTGTATGATAACCGGCTGGTCCAAACCGTACTTTTCCTTCAGTACAGCCACCTGTTCCTGTGAAAGCTTCGCGTCATTAAAGGGAGAACCCGGCATGTACTGAAGCAGAAGGAACAGGATCAGGAGGATCACAAACAGCGTAACAATGGAGATAGCAATTCTTTTTCCAAGATATCTGGCCATCACTTCACCTCCTTCCTGATTCCGAAGACGATCATTCCGGAGGCGGTCGGATTGTATTTAAAGCCGGTCACACCACTTGCCACCAGGAAATTTGCGTTATCACCGGAAATGGGAAGCTGGGCAACATCCTTCATAAGGATATCCTCCGCTTCTTCAAGAAGCCGGTCCCGTTCCTCTCCTTCCGCATACTGGGTCTTATTATAGATGGCGTCGAATGTCGAATTCGAATAGGTGGTAGCCGTATTGTCCGTAAGATATCTGGAATAGAAGGAGGTCGGATCCGCGTAATCCGCAACCCATCCGCTGATGATCATATCATATCCGTCGGCGGTTTCCATGCGCTGGAGCCACTCTTTCGGACTCCAGACCTGCAGCTTTACGGACAGACCGGGCAGATTCCTTTCCAGCTGATCCTTAATGATCTCCGCCAGATTCTGGGTTCCTGCGATACATCCGAGGGAAACACTTGCCTCTTTTTTCCCCAGCTCCTTCATCCCCTGTTCCCAGAGTTCTTTCGCCTTTGCAGGATCATAACCGACCTCTTCTTTATACTTCAGCGGGTCGGAAGCGATATCCGTTCCATCCGTTTCGTAATAATATCCCGAAGGATTGATCCGGTAAAGCGCCGTGGAATTGCTGAGCAGCACATTATCCACGATGCTTTCCCTGTCAATGCTCTTCGCAAATGCCATCCGGACCGACTTATTCATGAAGATCGATCCTTCCGTGATATTCATATCGATATACCGTGCAGAGGGCTTCGTAAATTTCTTCACAGAGGGGTCTCCCTCCGCCAGCTCCAGAACCGTTCCGTTCAGTCCGATCACGTCCATTTCACCGGACTGATAGCACATCATGGCCTGCTGTGTATCCGTGATGACCTGTACATTGACTCCCTTCAGGTTGATCTGGTCCGCAGCATAAAAGTACTCATTTTTCGTATAATGGATCTGTGTCCCCAGGGGCTCATACCGGTCCACCTTGAAGGGTCCGCAGCAGATCAGTGTCTCCGGACTTGTGGCATAGTTGTCTCCGCAGGACTGGAAGAATTCCCGGTTACACGGAATGAATGCCGTATGGGTTACCAGTGCATTCAGATAGGGACAGGGCATTTCCAGTTCGATCACAAATGTATACGGATCCGGCGCGGATACACCAAGCTCGCTGACAGGCATTTTCCCCATGGAGATCTTTGACGCATTCTTGATGTAACAGCATCCGGTAATGATATATACCGCCCCGCTCTTCGTGTCCGGATTCGCCAGTCTCTGCATGGCAAAAACAAAATCCTCCGCAGTCAGATCCCTTCCGTCGCTCCATTTAAGCCCATGTCTCAGATGATAGGTCACGGTCATACCGTCCGGGGAAGTCTCACTGCTCTCAGCCAGTCCCGGAACCAGTTTCCGGTTTTCATCATAGGTATAAAGGGTACAGGAATACAGGTTGACCACCTCCGCAGAGGCAATATCCGTGGAAAGCTGCGGATCGATGGTAACCGCCGTTGTACTGATCGCATAGTTCAGATCCTCCATTTGCGTTCCGTCCAATCCGCATCCGCTGACGGAGGAAATAAGAAAGACCAGACTGAGCAGAAAACAGATCCTGCGTCTCATTTTTCTTGCTTTTTTTGTTCTGATCATTCCTGCACCTCCTCTCCGGACTCGTCCTCTTTCGTCCAGTCCTCAAATTCGTTATCGGTACAGAGAACGGTGTGGGTATCCGTTACCGAATGCAGGGTTCCGCAGGCATAATCGATTCCCGATGTCTGATAGTTATATGTATTTTCTTTTTCCATCTGGATTACGGGATTCATGCGGGGGATCGCGGAAAGAAGACTCCTGGTGTAAGGATGGACCGGATTCCGGAAGATCTCCTCCGACTCTCCCACCTCCAGAAGATATCCCAGATGCAGAACGCCGATCCGGTCGGACAGGAACCGTACCATGGAAAGGTCATGGGAAATAAAGAGAAAGGACGTGCCCATCTCTTTTTTGATCCGTCCCAGCATATTTACGACCTGTGCCTGAACGGATGCATCCAGTGCCGCGATACATTCATCCGCAATGATCAGTCTGGGATTTCCCACCAGGGCCCGGGCGATCCCGATCCTCTGACGCTGACCTCCGGAAAAACTGGAGGGATACCGGTTGGCGTATTCCACGGGAATGCCCACACGGCTGAGTGCCTCACTCACCAGCTTCGACTGTTCCTCCCTGTTTTTTCCGATCTTCTGGATCACCAGCGCCTCCCGGAGGATTTCCCCGATCTGTTTTCTCGGATTCAGGGACGACATGGGATCCTGAAAGATCATCTGGATGTCCTTCATTTTTTCATTATATTCTTTCCGGCTTTTGATTCCGGTCAGTTCCGTTCCTTTAAACCGGATGCTTCCGCTTGTGGCTTTATTCAGCCCGATGATACATTTTCCGATGGTGGATTTTCCGCTTCCGGATTCCCCCACCAGTCCGAAGGTTTCACCCTCCCGGATGGAAAATGTGATATGTTCCGACGCCTTGACTCTTTTCCCGGCGCTGTCAAAATACATGCAGAGATCATCCACGGAGAGCATTTCATTTTTATCCTTTGACATATTCCCTGCCCTCCTGTTTCATTCGTTCGATCCGGTCCTTCAGCTCCTGTGGCATTTCCATCTTCGGTGCCCTGGGATCCGCCAGCCATGTGGCTGCATAATGGGTTTCCGACAGCTTGAACAGCGGAGGCTCCGCCTTGAAATCCACAGCCAGTGCATAGGGATTTCTCGGTGCAAATGCATCTCCCACGATGGGCTTTGCCAGGTTCGGCGGAGTTCCCGGGATGGAGTAAAGCTCTCCCTTTTCATCCGAAACCTCGGGTACCGCGGAAAGAAGTCCCCATGTATAGGGATGCCGGGGATCATAGAAGATATCAAAGATCGTTCCCAGTTCGATGATCTTACCCGCATACATTACGCCCACATAATCGGCGATCTTTGCCACCACGCCCAGGTTGTGGGTAATGAAAATAACCGAAAGTCCGCGGGCTCTCTGAATGCTCTGGATCAGATCCAGGATCTTGTCCTGAATGGTGACGTCCAGCGCGGTGGTCGGTTCATCACAGATCAGAACCTTCGGATTCCCGGATAATGCAATGGCGATCACGATCCTCTGCCGCATACCGCCGGACAGCTGATGGGGGTACTGCTCCATGGTCCTCTCCGGATCCGTGATCCCCACCTCCCTTAGAAGCTCCAGTCCACGGGAATAAGCCTCCTTCTTTGACACCTCCGAATGGCTCCGGATCGCAAGGATCATCTGTTTCCCGATGCTGATGGTCGGATTCAGGGATGTCATGGGGTCCTGAAATACCATGGCGATCTTGGATCCGTTGATATTCTTCTGACGCCAGGAGGGTTTTGCCTGAAGCAGATCCACGGTTTCTTCTCCATCAGAAAAGAGAATCTCTCCGGATTCGATAACTGCATTGTCCGCAAGGATTCCCATAATTGCTTTGACTCCGATACTTTTTCCGCAACCGGATTCTCCTACCAGAGCCATAACTTCATTTTCTCTTAATTCATAATTCAGTCCGCGGAGTGCATGCACGTCTCCCGTGGGCATTTTAAATGTGACCTTCAGGTCGTTTACCTTGATCACACATCTGGCATTATCGCTCATTAAAGTCCCCCCCTGTTCTTTATCCGGCGACCAGTAACAATCATTTTAATTTTATCAGAATCAGGTTCTTATTACAATAGAGCGAAAAAGAATGCCCGGTCCAAACGGACCGGACATTCCCCCTGAAAATCTTATCCTTTACCTTACCCGTATTTACCCGGACCTCACGGTTTACTGTACACTGAACAGAAGCTTGCCATAGCTCGGATACGGCCAGTATTTTGCAGAAGTCAGCATCTCGGCTGCATCTACATAACCGCGGAGCGTATTCATGCTCGGCAGGATGGAATCGCGGATCGCTGCGGATGTTTCGAAAATGTCTTCGCAGTTCTTCAGATCTGCAAGTGCTGTCTCCAGTACTTCAACCGCACTGAGGATATTGTCTGTCAGATCCGTCAGCTTCTCGATGGTGGATATCTCATATCTGCACTTTACATTTTCACTTACTGCCTTCATGGAATCAACGGCACGTGCCAGAGTGTAAAGATACTCTTCGATTGCCGGCAGATAATCCTTGCGGACCATATCCACCATGGTCATACCTTCGATATTTACGGTCTTGCAGTAGTTTTCCAGCATGATCTCGCAACGTGACTGGATCTCAGCCTCATTGAATACCTTGTGGCGGATCAGCATTTCCTTGTTCTTCTCATCCAGAAGCTTCGGCATAGCATCTGCGGTTGTCTTCAGATTGGAAAGACCGCGAACCTCTGTAGCTTCCTTGATCCACTCATCTCCGTATCCGTTTCCGTCGAAGAGGATTCTCTGATGTTCCGTGATCACACGCTTGATCAGGTTATGAAGTGTTGTTTCGAAATCATCTGCTTTTTCAAGTTCATCCGCATACTGTCTGAGACTCTCTGCAACTGCAGCATTCAGCATGATATTTGCACATGCGATACTGTTGGAGGAACCCAGTGAACGGAACTCGAACTTGTTTCCGGTAAATGCAAACGGCGATGTACGGTTCCGGTCTGTGGTATCACGGGAGAACCGCGGAAGCACATGAACGCCGAGCTTCATGATCACCTTTTCAACGCCTTCATACGGCTTGTCATCCCTGATGGCATTCAGGATTCCTGTCAGCTCTTCGCCGAGGAATACGGAAATGATTGCCGGAGGTGCCTCATTTGCACCGAGTCTGTGGTCATTTCCTGCCGTAGCAACTGAGAGACGAAGAAGATCCTGAT
>CADBOV010000202.1 GCA_902796385.1 uncultured Lachnospiraceae bacterium | reverse complement strand
CGGCTTCATGGCATGATCCTTATCCTTTCATCAGTATCGTGTCCTTCCGAGAAAAGGATGTTATGATCCTTATATTTCTTCAGAACAAAGAAGGTTGAAGTGGAAATCACGGTTTCCATCGGTGCGATCTTCTCATACACAAAGTGGGAAATATCCTTCATGGATTCGCCCTCGATGGTAAGGATCAGATCATGGCTGGCTCCGGACATAAGATAGACCGTATCCACTTCCTCAAACCGGCTGAGCCGCTCCGCGATCCGGTCAAAGCCTTCTCCCCGTACCGGCGAGATCTTCACACCGATCTGGGCAGTCACCTTTTCATCGCTGGTCTTTTCCCAGTCGATCACCGTACGGTAGCCGCAGATCACCTTCTCCCGTTCCATTTCCTCAATGGCATCCTGTACTTCCTTCTCATCCGCATCGATCATGGCCGCGATATCCTTCGCGGAAAGATGTGCGTTCTTTTCCAACAGCTTTAAGATTTCTTCCTTCATACTGCAGTTCTCCTTATTTCCTTTGTCACTGTTTTCGATTATTTTCTAAGCAGACGAAGCCCCTGCTCCAGGGCGTCTTCCTCCGGCAGGTTCAGATACCGTTCCATGGGAAAATGTTCCGCATAGACCACACGGGCCTTCTCCTTTGTCAGTTCTCCCGCGTCCCGTACCCTTGCCGTCATTTCCTTTTCGAAATGCTCCGTCATTTCTTTTCCGAAATGCTCCGCCATTTCTTTTCCGAAATGCTCCGCCATTTCCTTTTCAAACTGCTCCGCCTTCTCCTGCGGCACCACCGCCAGAAGGCCTCCGGTTCCCAGCAGCTGATAGGGATTTACGGACAGTTCCTCACAGAGTTCGATCACACTCTGACGGATCGTAAGTCCCTCATGCCGGACACGGATCCCGCATCCCGCTGCTTCCGACAGCTGATAAAGTGCTGCATGTACGCCGCAGTTTGAAACATCATGCAGGAACACCGCTCCCGCTTTCAGCGCCGCGCAGGCTGCCGCTCTTACGGAGAAATCCTCCGGAGCCGCTTCCATGGTCCGTAGATAACTCTCCGAAAATCTCCGTAACAACCGTTCTCTCCCGGCTTTTACCAGAAGATCGGCTCCCAGCATCCCTGTCTCTCCCAGAAAGAACACCCGGTCTCCTGCTGCCGGTTTTCGCCGGCCCAGGGAAAGCTCCCGATCCGGTTCACCGGTTACCACCAGCTGTACCAGACAGTCCTCCGCATCTCCGAAATAGACCGTATTTCCGCCCGTTATGGGACATGCTTTTTCTGAAGCGGTTTTCGCCAGTTGCTGCATTTCCCTGCGGATGATTTCCTCTTCGCACCCGGTTCCCGCCACCAGAAGTACCTGCATACTTACCGGTACCGCACCACAGGTGGCAAGCTGGTTATCCGCCGTGATCCACGCCAGTTCCCCGGCTGTCAGCGGATAAGCCTCAGGAACCCGTCCCGTAGGCTGAACCCCGGTGGTCTGTACTATGCAATTGTTCCCATTTTGAAAGATGGCTGCGTCGTAACCGATCGCAGCCCCCTCCAAAACTCCGTCTCCCTTCCTCCGGATGTGCTTCAGCACACTTTGCTGCAGAAGCCTCCCTCCCGCAGGAACGAAATGGTCATCATATTTTTTCTTCTCCATATGGAATCACTCTTTTGTTTCCGGAATCTCTCTTTCGATTCGGGATCACTCTTTCGATTCGGGATTACCCTTTTGATCCGGATCCATGCGTCACTGCAATTCTTCCGGATCAAGAACAACAGCCCCGTCATCCGATCCGTCATCTGATCCGTCATCATCCGGCGAATCGTCCGGTCCCACATCTCCTCCATCCGGATCCGTGGGTTCTTCAGAATTATCTTCGGCCGGTTCTTCTGTTTTCTTCTTCTTTTTCTTCTTATCGGCCGGATCCGTGGTCTCCTCTTTCTTTTCGGTGGATTCCGTATCTTCCGTCACATCCGTGGATGCGGACACTCCGGAATTCTTGTCCGGACCCTTTTTGATCTTCTTCGGAGTTGCGCTGTAGTTGCTGGTATTGATCAGCACCTTATCCTGCAGTTCTCCGTCGTAATATACATATTTCCAAAGCTCTGTCTTATATCCTGTCGTACCGTTGGAGACAACCTCTTCCGTGCCCGGCTCCATCTCCGGATCCACCTCGGTCACGTCCTCGGGCTTCTCGATCTCCTCCACGATATTGTTCTCGAACTTGATCTCACGCTTCGGATCACGGTATTCATGTCCCCAGACATTTGCGGTAATGTAACCCTCTTCCAGATTACAGTCGATCTCGATGTAGATGGCATGTTCCAGATTATTCCGGAAGATCAGATCCAGATATCCGCCTGCCATGGTTGCATCATAGGAAAGCGGAACATAGGATACCGGAAGTCCGTGGTAATCTCTTTTCACGATCTCCACCTCTGCCCAGAGAAGTGCATTATAAAGGGTAGAGGACATCTGGCAGACACCGCCGCCGATTCCCTGTACTACTTCATTGTGTACAAATACGCCGGCCATGGCATAACCGTTATAATCCTCGATCGGTTCAATAGTGTAATAGGTGGAAACCTCTTCTCCCGGATAAACGATCTTGCCGTTCATCAGTTCTGCCGCACGTGCGATATTCTGGTTTCTTCCCTGATCACCCTGACCGAACTCGGTGGTATAGGTTCCCAGCAGGTCCGTAATGTAGGAAAGCTCCTGGGATTCGGATCCCTCCTGATTATCCACGATCGTAAGGGGAACCCGGATGTCGCTGTGATCCCAGTCTCCGGTAATCACCTCCTGGATCGCATTCCGGGTCGCTTCCGCATCAAGACGGACATTATTGTTTCCGGGAGCAACCGACACCTTTGTCTCATTGATCCGGATCAGACTTGCATTTTCCGATCCGTCAAATACCCGTGCCAGTTTCCCGTTTACCACGGATTTGACCCTGTCCGTGCTGACGCTCTTTCCGATCTCAAAATCATGCGACTGTGCTTCCTGCTTTTTCTCACGGTACCGCTTCAGGATGGTTCCCGAGTTTGCGTATCCCGCAGCTTTATGGAGCGCTCCGTCAACATCAGCCTGAAAGCCCAGGTCTCCCAGAGTTGTTTCCACATTTCCGAAGTCACTGGTCAGTGTCACGGAAACATCACTCCATGACTCCTCCATTTCCGTGAGCTTTTCTTCAGCCTCTTTTGCCGAAAGACCGCCCAGGGAAACCCCGTCCACACTTACATTCGGGCTGATCTCCGGTTCTGTTTCTTCCGCTTTTACAGAGGTCGGAAAACCTGTAACAAGAAATGCGAAAACCAACAGGAGAACCGCAAGTTTCTCCCATTTTCTTTTTTTCATATGCACTTCGCTTTCTCTTCTGCCCTTTGTCAGAAGCTTACCAAAAGTCCGACTACCATTCCGACTACCAACAGTAAACAGATGACTGCCGCTGCAATACGAATTCCTTTTTTCCTTTTTCTGCTGAAATCTACCATTTGATACCTCTCTTTTCGTCCGGTTACGGAACTGTTCCGTACCCCGTTTACTTAGTATTGTTCTACACGTTTCCGCAGGAAATGTCAACATTTCCGCGTCTTCTTACTTCTTCGCCGCAGTTGCGCAGCACTCCCGCAGGATGCATGCATCACATTTCGGCCGGCCGGAGACGCACCATGTACGTCCCACCGCGATTGCCTGAACGTTGTACAGGATCCACTGATCCTTCGGCAGAACCTTCATCAGATCATATTCCACCTTCTCCGGATCCGTCTCCCGGGTAAGCCCCAGAAGGCGCGACACACGTTTCACATGGGTATCCACTACAATGGACGGATCTTCGAAAATGTTGCCCCGGATCACATTTGCCGTTTTTCTTCCCACTCCCGGAAGGGAGGTCAGTTCTTCAATGGTCCGCGGAACCTCTCCGTCAAAACGGTCCAGAAGTTCTCTTGCACAGCCCTTCAGGGAACGTGCTTTGTTTTTATAAAAACCCGTGGAATAAATGTCCTTCTCCAGCTCGGCAAGATCCGCATTTGCAAAATCTTCCACGGACCGGTATTTCCGAAACAGGTCCTTTGTCACCTGATTCACCCGGTCGTCCGTACACTGCGCCGAAAGGATCGTGGCAAAGAGCAGCTGCCACGGAGTTTCATGATGAAGATAGGTCATCATTTCCGTACCGTATTCCCGGTTCAGCGCTTCCGTCACCAGACGGGCCCGCTCCTTTTTTGTCATACTCTTATCCTTTCTTTCCAGCCAGATAATCGATGAACTGCTGGGCGGTTCTTCCGGACATTCCGCCATGGGCGATCTCCCATTTCGTTGCTTCCCGAAGCAGGGTTTCCTCGTCTGTTTCAAGTTCCGGCGAACGGTCCGCCAGAGCCGCTACGATCTGATAGTATTCCTTCTTGTTCGGTTTCATGAAGGGGATCGTGATTCCGAACCGGTCAACCAGCGAGAGCTTTTCCTGGAGTGTATCGGACCGGTGCTTTTCCAGTTCCGCATCATTGGTATCATTCCAGGTCTCACGGATCAGATGTCTCCGGTTGGAGGTTGCATAGATCAGCACGTTGTCCGGACGGCTTTCCAGTCCTCCCTCGATCACGGCCTTCAGGTATTTATACTCGATCTCGAAATCCTCAAAGGATAGATCGTCCATATAGATAATGAATTTATAATTTCTGTGTTTTACTTCGGAGATCACGGAGGAAAGCTGGCGGAACTGGTGCTTGTAGATCTCCACCATCCGTAGTCCGCTGTCATAGTATTCATTGATCAGCGCCTTGATGCTTGTGGATTTTCCGGTTCCCGCATCTCCGTAGAGCAGGCAGTTGTTGGCTCTGTGTCCTGCCAGATATGCTTCGGTATTCTCTCTCAGCTTCTGCTTCTGGATCTCATATCCCACCAGATCATCCAGCATTACGTGATCCAGGTTATTGATCGGGAGGAAGCTCAGGCTTCCCCCTTCCGCCAGACGGAATGCCTTATTCAGTCCGAACATTCCGACTCCGAAATCCCGGTAGAAATCCGAAAGGATGAGAAGCATTTTCTTTGCTGCGGCGGAAATGTTTTCCTGACTTTCCGCGGTTACTCCCTCTTCCTCAAGCACTGCACTGATGGCATCACTGATGGTTCGGACATGATGACTCACGTTCCGGTTATAATTCTGTTTTCTTTTCTTTATGGCATGATACTCCGTAACGGTGGAGAAGCAGTCAATCCCGAGCTGACGCTCCACAGGCCGGAAATCATAAACGAACAGTCTTGCAAAGACCTCCATATCCTGAAGCGCGAACCTCATCACGCTCCCTTCCTCGATTCCCTTCTTTTCCGCCGTAAGGGTCAGAGGATTCTCATTTGTAAGAAGGAGGAAGGTCAGGTAATCTCTCCAAAGATTCCTGTCAAATCCATAGGTTGTGGATACCTCCAGAAGTTTCCGGATGCCCTGATATACCCGGTCAACCAGATCCTCCTCCAAAGTGTTTTCTTCCTTCAGGTCCCGGATGCAGTCGCAGAAGCAGCGTAAAATACTGTCCGGACCAAAATCCCGATACATAACCAACTTTGATACTTCACGATACATCCCGGTACCTCCTTTATTTCTTCTTTTTCAGTTTCCTCAGGAAAATGGATTTCACCGCCTCAACCTCACGCATCTTCAGTACGATCGCTGCAATAAAGAATACGGCAACACCGATCACGAAGAGGATTCCCACTTCTGCCAGCTGGAATACCTTTCTTCCCAGCGGCAGGAAGGTCTCCAGAACACGCGCGAGAATAACAAGGACCACAAACATGATCAGACTGGAGATCGTGGTCTTGACGCAGGAAGTGACCACTTCCTTTCCGTTCAGGCTTCCGACCTTTTTCTTCAGGAACACGGTAAGCATTATCATACTTACGATACCTGCCGCCGAGAACGCCAGTGCCAGACCGTTTGCTCCCCAGAGGTGTACAAACACCATACTGAATACAACATTTAAGAGCAGACATGCCACGTTGATCAGCATGGGAGTCTTGGTATCCCGTGCGGAATAGAAGGCACGGTTTAATACCAGCTGCTCCGAGTAGCCGATGGTTCCGACGGAATAAAGAAGCATGAACATGGCCATCGGTGCTATATCCGACGGTTTAAACTCTCCCTGCAGATACATGGCGCGGATCAGCGGCGTACGAAGCGCTACGATTCCCAGTGCCGCAGGGATGGTCAGGAAGAATACGGTCCGGAAGGACATGGAGAAATCGCTCTGGTACTCCTCCTTCTTTCCCGTCGCAAAATGTTCGGACATGGTCGGAAAGATGGACAGGGAGATGGTGGATCCGAAGATCAGCACCGGAAGCTGGCTGATACTCTGGGCATT
>CADBOV010000201.1 GCA_902796385.1 uncultured Lachnospiraceae bacterium | reverse complement strand
CTGAATGGATTCATTCAGGCTTTCCTGTTCCCGCCCGAAGATAACGATCATTCCTCTTCCGTGTTCCTTACTGAAATACATCGCCCGGTCGGACTGATCCAGAACATCTACGATCTCATCGGCAATCTCCGGATAATTGGACATACCGATACTTGCATTGACGTGAATCCTCTCGTCCTCATATTCAACCACATTTTTAATGATCTCTTCATGTACCATTTCCAGGATGGCGTAGAATTCATCCACCGTGTATCCCTGAAGGATCAGTAGGAATTCCTCACCACCGTACCGGACCGCATATCCGTCATGCAGTCTGGCATACCGCTGTGCCACGGATGCAACCATGCGGATGACCTCATCGCCGGCCAGATGTCCGTAGGTATCATTGATGGATTTGAATTTATCAATATCCAGCAGTGCAACGGAAAGGCTCTTTTCGTTAACAATACTCTTTGCACAGATACTCGGATAGATCTCGTTGAAATATGCACGGTTGTAAACGCCGGTAAGACCGTCCTTTGTAGCCATATCCTTCATCTGCAGATACAGCTTCGCACTCTGAAGGGACGCCGTGAAATCCACAAGGGATGACTCGTAGAAGGAATATCCCGACTCAAAGAAATCATAATTGCCGGAAATAACAACCAGAACACCGTAGAAATGTTCGTTGATATAGGCCGGGATCGCAACGGCGTTGCAGGTGTTGGTATCACTCAGCACCGCTTCCTTATAGTCATTGTTCTCACAGATCACCAGCGGATCCGGACTGTTTCTGAGCCGGATCTTTTCAAAGATACTGAAGAAATCCCGGTCCAGGGAATTTCTGTATTTATCATTATTGGTCAGGATCTCCTGATAAGGCTCCTGATTCATAAATGTATTCTCGCAGATATAGAAACCGCAGGCAGTGGGATCCTTCAGCTCCATGATATTTTCAAGCATCCGTTCCGCATTTCCCGCAACATCAAAATTCGTGGAGAAATATTTCATAACCTCGATCAGGGACCGTACCTCTTCATTCATGGTCTCAAGATCCCGGTTTGCCTTCACCAGATTGATCTTCTGGAAATTGATCTCGCTGTTAACAGCCTCCACACGATCCTTATAAACCAGGAGCTTCTTTCGTTCCGCTTCCAGATTCACATAGTCAAAATAGTTGTCAGTTGCTTTCTTCTCATAGAACCGGATGGCATCAACAATACAATGGAAAATGATGTATACGACGCCCACGATGATGGCACCGAGAAGGATCTCCGTAAAGATCCAGACGCCGGAGAAAAGATTCCGGAAGCAGAATACCATACTGATCTCGATCATCAGAAGATACAGCACACGCCGGATGAAAATGCCGAAATCATCAAAGATATCATTCAGCATCATATCCTCAAAGATGAGGAGCAGTTCAAACAGCATGAACGGAAAACACTGGACCGGATGCGGAGGTCCGAAGATCGTTCCGCAGGATAAAAGAAGGATCTCAATAAATGCACGCAAACTGTAATACTTCTTGGGAACCGCCATTTTCCGCACGAGAAAATACTCGTCCATAATGAAGCAGCACATGATCGCTATGATGTAATATGCCAGTACGGCCGGCTCCGGAGTAAGCTTTAATAGCTTAAAAAAAATAACGACGCTAAGCAAAACCACATAGAAGATCCTATGCAGCCTGAAATAGCGTCGCATATAATTAATTTTAAACTCCTCCGGCATGAGTCGAACCCCTGATTACAATGTGAAAATAAACCTATAGTATTATACCACTCTTTATATCGAACTTCAACAAAAGCCGGGGAATCTCTTCATCTATTTTTTGACGGGTTAATGAAAAATCATGACTGTTATCCAGAACCCGGTCACAGTTTTCTTCAAAATATGCATCCTCCGGCTGATTTTCCATTACATGCTGATACTTTTCCCTGTCTCCGCCCCGGTATTCCACCAGACGATCCAGCCGTATCTCCCGGTCCGCATAGATATACCAGATCTCATCGCAGATCTCCTTATATCCGTCCTGGATCAGGAGCGCCGCTTCGAGCACGAAAAGCTTCGTTCCCTTCTCTCTTTCTTCCCTGATCCGTTCCCGGATGGCATCCTTAACTGCAGGATGTACCAGACGGTTCAGGGTATCCAGCTTCTCCGGGTCCGAAAAGACCACCGCTCCCAGGGCATTCCGGTCGATCCCTCCCGATGCATTCCTGACCGCATCTCCGAAGGTATCCAGTATTCTTTCACTCAGTCCGGTGCCGGGAAGCATCAGTTCATGCGCCAGACGGTCCGCTTCCAGGATCACTGTTTCCGGAAATGTGGAAAGATGCTCCAGTACCCTGCTTTTTCCGGAACCGATCCCTCCGGTTATCCCGAGAATCACCATAGTTTCCTATCCTTTCATGTCATACTCATTTCGTATCATACAGATTTTCGCCCTGATGCATATCGATATAAAGGGGAACCGAAAGCTCTGCAGCATGCACCATTTCTTCTTCCAGGATCTTCTGAACGAGCTCCACCTCTTCTTTTGCCGCTTCGATCAGAAGCTCATCATGGATCTGGAGGATCAGTCTGGAACGCATTTCCTGTTCGGAAAGCCTCTTTCTCACGCGGATCATGGCAATCTTAATGATGTCCGCAGCCGTACCCTGAATGGGGCTGTTCATTGCCACGCGCTCACCGAACTGACGCGTCATGAAATTGGAACTCTTCAGTTCCGGGATCGGACGGATCCGGTTATAAAGCGTCTTCACATATCCGGCCGTTTTCCCGGTTTCCACAAGAAGATCCAGGAAATTCTTTACGCCCTGATAGGTTTCAAAATACTGATCGATGTATTCCTGTGCTTCCTTTCTGGAAATGTCCAGATCCTGGCCCAGTCCGAAGGAGCTGATCCCGTAAATGATCCCGAAGTTCACTGCCTTTGCTTTTCTCCGGAGACCGCTGTCCACCTCTTCAAGCGGAACATGGAACACCTTGGAAGCCGTAGATGCATGGATATCCTGTGACTGACGGAAGGCTTCGATCAGATGCTCATCCTGTGACATGGCAGCCATGACTCTCAGCTCGATCTGGGAGTAATCCGCATCCACAAAGGTAAATCCGTCCATGGGAATAAATATCTTCCGGAGTTCTCTTCCCAGCTGGCTTCGCATGGGGATATTCTGAAGGTTCGGATCCGAGGAACTGATCCGTCCCGTTGCCGTCACGGTCTGATGGAACCGGCTGTGGATCCGTCCGTCGGAAGAAATCGCGGAAAGGAGTCCTTCCACATAGGTGGAACGGAGCTTCGTCAGCTGCCGGTATTCCAGTACCGCCGGTACTATGGCATGTGCATCCTTCAGTTTCATCAGAACATCCACATTTGTGGAATAACCGCTTTTGGTCTTTTTCCCGCTGGGAAGATTCAGCTTCTCAAACAGGATCTGCCCCAGCTGCTTTGTGGAATTGATATTAAATTCTTCGCCTGCCGCCTCGTAGATCTGATCCGTAAGCGTCAGGATCTTTTCATCCAGTGCCTTGCCATATGCCTCCAGCTGGTCACGGTCCACACGGATTCCGAATTCCTCCATATCCCGGAGAACAAATGTTGCCGGATGCTCCATGGTCTCGTAAAGCTCCAGCATCTCCAGCTGTTTCAGCTTCTCCTTCAGCAGCGGGCAGAGCCGGTATGCCATATAGGCCTTCCAGGCAAATACGCTTCTGGCTTCCGGAATGGAAAAGGAGAAAAGAGAGATCTCCTGTTTTCCCAGCAGGTCCTTCTCACTCTTCACCGTAAGGCCCAGATACTTTTCCAGAAGCAGATGATAGGAATAATCTCCTGCCAGTGGATCCACCAGATATGCGGATACGCTTATATCAAAATAGGGTTCCTCCTCCCGGATCGAAAACGGACGGATCAGGGATTTACATTCCGGTACGGAAATGGTACAGCCCTTCTTCATCAGGGCAGCCAGTGTCTCATAAACCGATGCGATCTGGTCCGTGGCTGTAAGGATCACGGTTTCTCCCACCGAAAATGCGGTACCAAGCAGCACATCTCCGGCAAATACCGGACAGAAGCCCACCACCGTTTCTCCGTCAGCCAGTGCTTTGACATCCGAAAGCTTTCCGTCCTTGATCTCCAGCTCCACCTCCGGCTGAGCATTGTCACCATCTTTAAAATGCTTGAGCAGACTCTTTAAATCCAGCGACAGATATTTCTCTCTTACCTTTTCGGAAAGAAGTTCCTCTTCCGTCACGCCGGTCTCCTCCAGCGTAACCGGAACCGGTGCCGTAAGAAGGATTCTGGAAAGATCTCTGGAGAATACTGCCATTTCACTGTTTTCCTCCAGGGCCTCCCGCATTTTATTCTTCGGCATTTCCGGAATATGCTCGATAACACTTTCCACGCTGTGATAGGTACGGATGAGCTTTTCCGCGGTTTTCGGTCCGATCCCGGGTACACCCGGAATATTGTCGGAGGTATCTCCCATCAGACCCTTCATCTCGATAAACTCCACCGGTGTCACACCATAAGCCGCTTCCACATCCACGGCATGATAATCCTCAACCGTGGTTTTTCCTGCTTTGGTTTTCGGGATCCGGATCATGACCTTATCCGTAGCCAGCTGCAGCAGATCCCTGTCTCCGGAAAGCACGGTTACTTCCATCCCCGCTTCCTGTCCCAGACGGGACATGGTTCCCAGCAGATCATCCGCCTCGTATCCGGCCAGTTCCATGGTGGGGATCTGCATGGTATGCAGGATCTCCTTGATCACGGGCATCTGTTCCCGCAGTTCATCCGGCATCGGGTTCCGCTTTCCTTTATATTCCTTATACTGCTCATGCCGGAATGTGGGCGCATGAACATCAAAGGCTACACAAATATTTGTGGGATGTTCTTCTTCATAAATACGGAAAAAAATATTCAAAAAACCCAGAAGGGCATTTGTATGCATCCCCTCCTGGTTTGTCAGTGTCACGGGCAGTGCATAAAACCCGCGATTCATAATGCTGTTTCCGTCAATCAACAGTAGTTTTTTCATTTGCTATCTTCTCTCCAAGCTCTAATGTGGTGGCTGCGAATTCTTCCAGTTCCCGGTATCCGTGGATCTTATTATAGATCTCGGGCCGTTCTGAAGCCTTCTTTTCTTCCACCTGTTCTTCTTTCCCGATCCGGATCCTGTCATCGATCTTAAGCAGGATGGGATCCAGTTTTCTGGAAAAATAGTATTCTCCCTGAGCTTCCTTTTTTGTATTCTGCTCAAACGCATATACGGCCACAAGGCATCGGCCGTAGAACAGGATCATAAATATACTGATCGCGATGGTAACAAGCATAAATGCAGACAGGCGGACACTTCTCCGGCCCTTTGCCTTATGCTCGATCTTCTTAAGCTTTACACTCAGGTCTTTCCCGAAATTACCGGAGGATTCCTCTCCGTCAGAGAGCACCTGCATTCCGGTCATCAGAGTATAGTAGATCTCCAGCTCATCATGGCAGGCCTTGCAGTTATTCATGTGCATAACAAAATCAAGCTGCTCGGATTCAGGCAGCTTGCCTTCGATAAATGGCATGATATAGGATTGTGCCTCCAGATGATTCATCCAAAAAACCTTTCCCGTAAAGAAATAAACGACAGTACATAGAAAAAGGGAACCACCGGGCGGTATTCACCGCCCGTGTTGTTCCCGGATCTGCTGGAACTATTTTGTTGCAGAAGTCTGCTCCGGTCCGTTCATGGTACCCATACCTGTTCCCGGGATCGTCGGAGCCATAAGCACCTTACCGGTTCCACGATATACATTTACAAAGCCTTCCTTTGCCACAGCGGATCCAAGCAGTGATTTGGTTGCCTTCTCAACTGTGAACTCAAGGGTAGATGACCATGCGATCGCCATATTTCCGTCGATCTTCAGTACATCATTCTCAAGGTTGAACTCGAAAAGCTCTTCTCTCGGAACCGGGCTTTCCAGAACACAGTAGCCCTGTCCGGAAAGGCAGAGATTGAACAATCCTTCTCCTCCGAACATAGCGGAAGTCATGGAATTACGCTTAACGATGGACTCCTTGATATTTGCATCGCAGCAAAGGAATAATCCGTCATCAAGAACAACGCCTGCTCCCCATGCAGCCACGTCCTCCACCAGGAGGAAGCTATAGGTAGGCTCAAGCATCAGATATCCCTGTCCGGAATAGATCGGCTTTGCAGCAGACTCGCCTGTAACAGCGCCCTTTACCATCTTTCCGAGGAAGTTACCAACGCCTGTAACGCCGGATTCCATATTTACATTTCCTGCCATCCACTGCATGGCACCTGCCTGGATCTTGGTTGCCGAATTATTCAGCTGAACCAGAACCTGACGTTTCTTTACGTTCATTTCCTTCATGAAATATGCAGTTGTTGCGGAACTCGGTGAAACCGAAAGATCCTCAGTATGCTCATAGATGAAATACTGTCCGCCCTGAGCCACACATTTTACATTCGGGTTGTTAAAAATGTTGTTGTACGTGATCATAAACCTTCTCCTTTACTTACGTTAGTATAGTAATTCTACAAGCAAAATTATAAAAGGAAACCCGGGTATTGTCAAACCATAAAAACGCCGATTCCCTTTTGGGGAACCGGCGTTTTGAACACACTGTCCGATCAGTGAACGGATTAGTTGTTGATCAGCTTATCTTCATTGCTCCAGCTGTACAGGGAACGGATCTCTGCACCGATCTTCTCTGACGGATGCTCAGCCTTCAGCTTACGAAGTGCCTTGAAATGAGCCTGTCCTCCTGCAGAGGACATATCCAGAAGGAAGTCCTTAGCGAAGGTACCATCCTGGATATCGGAAAGGATCTTCTTCATAGCCTTCTTTGTCTCGT
>CADBOV010000200.1 GCA_902796385.1 uncultured Lachnospiraceae bacterium | reverse complement strand
CGGTTACGGCACTGCGATCATTTCCACCAACAAGGGCGTGATCACAGATAAGGAAGCACGCAAACTGAATGTTGGTGGTGAAGTTCTGGCGTTCATCTGGTAGTAAAAAGGAAGCATCCCCGAAACCGTAAGGTGGGGATCAACTCGTAAAACAAAGTTTGAATTTTAAATGGAGGTAAAGGCAAATGTCACGTATCGGGAAAATGCCTATCGCTATACCTGCAGGCGTAACTGTTGATATAGCAGAAAATAATAAGGTGACGGTAAAGGGACCGAAGGGAGAGCTTGCAAGACAGCTTGCTCCGGAGATGGAGCTCACGATCGAAGATGGTGTCCTTACAGTTAAGAGACCGAACGATCTGAAGAGAAATCGTGCGCTGCATGGTCTCACAAGAACGCTTATTCACAACATGGTCATCGGTGTTACAGATGGCTACAAGAAGACCCTGGAAGTAAACGGTGTTGGTTACAGAGCATCCAAGCAGGGCAAGAAACTGGTTCTGAACTTAGGATACTCCCATCCGGTTGAGATGGAAGATCCGGAAGGCCTTACAACTGAGGTACAGGACAACAAGATCATCGTTAGTGGTATCGACAAAGAGAAGGTTGGCCAGTACGCAGCAGAGATCCGCGAGAAGAGAGCACCGGAGCCGTATAAGGGCAAAGGTATCAAGTATGATTACGAAGTGATCAGACGTAAGGTTGGTAAGACCGGTAAGAAATAGGAGGAGTGAATAAGATGATAAATAAAGAATCCAGAAGTGAAGTTCGTGCTAAAAAGCATCTGAAGATTCGCAACCGGTTCAGTGGTACTGCAGAGCGCCCCAGACTGGCTGTCTTCAGAAGTAATAATCATATGTACGCTCAGGTAATCAACGACTCCGAAGGAAAGACCATCGTTGCAGCTTCTACACTTGAGAAGGCTGTGAAGGCTGAACTGGAGAAGACTAACAATGTAGATGCAGCCGCTTATGTTGGAAAGGTGATCGCAGAGCGTGCGATCGCAGCCGGCGTAAAGGAAGTAGTATTCGACCGTGGCGGATTCATCTATCAGGGCAAGATCAAGGCTTTAGCAGACGCTGCAAGAGAAGCCGGTCTCGAATTCTAATAAGGAGGAACGAACGTAATGAAAAAGATCGACGCAAGTCAGTTAGAATTATCCGATAACGTAGTAGCGATCAAGCGAGTTACGAAGGTTGTTAAGGGCGGACGTAACATGCGCTTTGCAGCACTTATCGTAGTCGGAGACCGGAATGGACATGTTGGAGCCGGAGTCGGAAAGGCAGCCGAGATTCCTGAGGCAATCCGGAAGGCAAAAGAGGATGCGATCAAGAACATGATCGAAGTTCCGATCAACGAAGCAGGAAGTATTCCGTATGGATACACAGGTGAGTTCGGAAGTGCTACAGTACTTCTGAAGTCAGCTCCGGAAGGTACCGGTATCATCGCCGGTGGTCCGGCTCGTTCCGTACTGGATCTTGCAGGTTACCGGAATATCCGTACCAAGTCTCTGGGCTCAAACAACAAGCAGAACGTAGTACTTGCCACACTGAACGGCCTTGCAGCTATTCAGGATCCGGCTGAAATCGCTAAGCTTCGCGGTAAGTCCGTGGATGAGATTCTCAACTAGGAGGGATAGAGAGATGGCAGATATGTTAAAAGTAACACTCGTAAAATCACCGATCGGTGCAATCCCGAAGCACAGAAGAACGGTTGAAGCACTTGGTCTTACCAAGCTTCATAAAACCGCACTGCTTCCGAACAACGCAGCAACCAAGGGCATGATCAATCAGGTCAGCTATCTGCTGAAAGTTGAAGAAGCATAAAGAGGAAGGAGGACCCATCATGGATTTATCAACACTTGCACCTGCTGAAGGCGCAGTAAGCCGGGATGATTTCAGACGTGGCCGTGGTCACGGTTCCGGAAACGGCAAGACAGCAGGTAAAGGACATAAAGGACAGAAGGCACGTTCCGGAGCTCCGAGACCGGGGTTTGAAGGTGGACAGATGCCCCTGTACCGCCGGCTTCCGAAGAGAGGTTTCAAGTGCAGAAATCACAAAGAGATCGTAGCACTGAACCTTGACGTACTGAATCGTTTCGAGGACGGTACGGAAGTAACGGTTGAGACACTTGTTGAGGCAGGGGTTGTAAAGAACCCCCGCGATGGTATTAAGATTTTAGGAAACGGAGAATTAACAAAGAAGCTCACTGTAAAGGTCAATGCAGCAAGCGCTGCAGCGATCCAGAAGATTGAAGCTCTTGGCGGAAAAGTAGAGGTGAAGTAAATGTGGACAACCTTGAAAAATGCGCTTAAGGTGAAGGAAATCAGATACGGACTTCTGTTTGATTTCTTTATCATCATAATCGTACGTCTGGGATCATGGATCCCTGCTCCGGGAATTGATACTTCAAAGCTGGAGGGTGTATTCAGCGGGGCACTTGGTGAGGGAGCATCTGAAATCCTGAACAACCTGACCGGTGGTTCTATCTCCCGTATGACCATTTTTGCCTTGTCGGTAACGCCATACATTACCGCATCCATTATCATGCAGCTCCTTACCATTGCCATCCCGGCTCTGGAGGAGATGCAGAAAGACGGAGATGACGGAAGAAAGAAGATCACTGCGATCACACGTGTAGTATCAATCGGTCTTGCAATCGTGGAAAGTCTCGGACTGACCATCGGTTTCGGCCGTTCCGGAGTCTTAAAAGAGTATAACGCATTCAGCGTTATCGTAGTTGTACTTACACTCACAGCAGGTAGTGCACTTGTTATGTGGCTGGGTGAGCGGATCAGCGAGAGAGGAATCGGAAACGGTATTTCCATCATCCTTCTGATCAACATCATCTCACGTATCCCGAGTGACCTGGATAAGCTGTGGAAAATGTTTGTAAGTGGTAAGGATGTTGTTCACATGACATTTGCGATCGTTATCATCCTGGGTATCATTCTTATCACAACGATCCTGACAGTTATCCTGAATGATGCTGAGCGCCGGATTCCGGTGTCTTATGCACAGAAGACTGCAGGACGTCGCCGGATGATGGGCGGAAATACTTCCCACATCCCGCTCAAGGTAAACACCGGAAACGTTATGCCGATCATCTTTGCTTCGACACTTATGTCGATTCCTTCCGTTATCATTAACCTGTTTAATGTGAAGGTTTCAAGTACGGTCGGTAACCGTATCCTGGAAGGATTGAACTCCAATTACTGGTTTAAGCCCGGATATCCGTGGGCATATATCGGTCTTGGAATCTACATCCTGCTGGTTATCTTCTTCGCATATTTCTATACATCGATTTCCTTCAACCCGATGGAGATCTCACAGAATCTGAAGAAGGGCGGCGGATTTATCCCGGGTATTCGTCCCGGCAAGCCGACACAGGATTATCTGAATGCAATCCTGAACTATATTGTCATCATCGGCGCCTTTGGTCTTATGCTGGTAGCGGTCATCCCGATCTTCTTTAACGGAAGATTCGGTGCAGGTGTATCCTTCGGTGGTACATCCCTGATCATTATCGTAGGTGTAATCATTGAGACCATTAAGCAGGTAGAGTCGAAGATGGTTGTCCGGAATTATTCCGGTTTCCTCAGTCAATAGTAAGTCATGGATCCCACGCCCGGAGGGCGTGGGTGAAATGGGTTGATAAGACAAATTTTAAAAACATGAAGTATCCGGTACAAAAATGTACGGATCCGTATTAGAAGGGAGGCCAAAACCATGAAGATTATCATGTTAGGTGCGCCTGGCGCAGGAAAAGGAACACAGGCAAAGATGATTGCAGCGAAGTACAATATCCCTCACATTTCCACAGGTGATATCTTCCGCGCAAATATCAAGAACGGAACTGAGCTTGGAAAGAAAGCAAAAGAGTATATGGATCAGGGAGCACTGGTTCCGGATGAACTGGTTGTAGATCTGATCATGGATCGTTTCGCTGAGGATGACTGCAAGAACGGCTATGTTCTGGATGGCTTCCCGCGCACAATTCCCCAGGCAGAGGCACTTGACGGTGCGCTTGCCAAGAACGGTGAGAAGGTTGATTATGCCATCAACGTAGATGTTCCGGATGAGAACATCGTAAACCGTATGTCAGGAAGACGTGCATGCGTTGGCTGCGGTGCTACATATCATATCAAGTACAATGCACCGAAGGTTGAAGGTATCTGCGATACCTGTGGTGCCGAGCTGATCCTTCGGGATGATGATAAGCCGGAAACAGTACTGAACCGTCTGTCCGTATATCATGAGCAGACTCAGTCGCTTATCGATTACTATGATAAGGCAGGCGTTGTACGAAACATTGACGGAACACAGGATATGAATGATGTATTTACAGCCATCATTTCAGTGTTAGAGCAGTAAGAAGGAAGAGGGATTCGGATATGTCAAAATCAGACGAGATCGAGTGCGAAGGTGTTGTTCTTGAGAAGCTTCCGAACGCTATGTTCAACGTAGAGCTTGAGAACGGACATCAGATCCTTGCCCACATCAGCGGCAAATTGAGAATGAATTATATCAAGATTCTTCCGGGAGACAAAGTAACGGTTGTTCTGTCCCCGTATGATCTGTCCAAGGGACGCATCACATGGCGGGCAAAATAATAAAAACTTTTCTTGCATTTTAATTATTAAAATGTTAGAATAGTGGATTGCAGAGACTTTTCGTTAGAGGTGACCTTCGGGGCACCTCTAATGAAGTGTAAGAAAGGAGAGTATTTTAATGAAGGTTCGGGCATCAGTTAAACCGATTTGCGACAAGTGCAAAGTCATTAAAAGAAAAGGCAGAATCTTAATTATCTGCGAAAATCCCAAGCATAAGCAGCGTCAGGGTTAATCGTTATCTGCTGTACAGATAGCGAAGCCCCTGTTTATGCGGAAGGCGTGGATTGAAATATCCACAAAAAAGCGGCTGAAAAAAACAGAGCACCTTTTAGTAACGAGGATCAACCGGATTCTTTAAAGGGTGCGACGGGCACACGAGTTTCGTCATACCTCGTGATGCTACATGTGGATGCGTACATCCATGGGTATACCATT
>CADBOV010000199.1 GCA_902796385.1 uncultured Lachnospiraceae bacterium | reverse complement strand
GTAATGATCAGCGCCGAATAATCATCCTGAAGTCCGACCATTTTATCGATGGATTTCTGCACATCACTCAGATTAAAGTCCATGCTGACAACCGTATCCTGATCCGTCAGCACCTTCGACATGGTAAAACAGATCTCCTCGGTCATCTGATCGATGTACGGCTCGGTGATATAGATCGCACCCTTGGAATCCACGGCTCCCACATACCAGGAACGTTCCGTGGCATGATAATCCGAGGGCATGTCAAAATCAGGAATAAACACAAAAGACGACGAAGCCACATAGCAGTTAAATGCCACATTGTTCGAGCGTACCTTCTGCTCTTCCTTAAACTCAACCACGTATTTCCGGATTGTCTCTTCTGATGCATTTGAATCCAGCATTTTCTGCATATCTTCCGCAAATCTGGTCAGTGCGTTCTGTTCAGTTGTAAGCGATTCCTGGAATTCTCCGCGAATGGTATCAAGACGAAGTTTGGAGGTTTCCTCCACCTTCTTTGTGAGCATATTCAGGATCTGCACGGAATTCATCACGATCACCGCCACAAAGATCGTGGTGATGAGGATGATCAGGACCCAGTCTGATTTTTTGATTCTATGCTTCGTTTTTTTCATCTTCCCTAGTGTATCCCATCAATTAGCATTAAGTTTTCTGCCTCTTTATATATCAGCTGATATCATGACTTTCCCTGACCTTCAGACGTGCCATGGCACGCCGCAGGGTGGACTCTGCAGTATAGAACTCCTGGATACTCTTCTTCTGCAGCATGATCTCCCTTGCTTCTTCGGCTCTGGCCCGTGCCTTCTCGGCATCGATCTCCTCCGGCCGTTCTGCGGTGTTGACCAGGATCAGCACATCCCCGTCCTCGATCCGGATCATTCCCTCGGAAACCGCCGCCGTCCGGAATTCCGTTTCATCCGGAAGCCTGTACTTCATGATCCCCGGCACGATGGCGATCACCAGATTCCTGTGTAGGGCCTTCACGCCGTAATAGCCGTCATTTGTCGGTATGATCAGGGATTCCAGCTTCCCCTCGTAAAAGGGACTGTCCGCTTTATAGATTCTAGCGTTAAATGTATTCATACATTATCCTTCCCGGAGTGTCTCGGCCTTCTTTATCGCGTCTTCAACTGTTCCGACATTATAGAATGCAGCTTCCGGAAGATCATCATACTTACCGGAAAGCAACTCTGAAAATCCTTTGATCGTCTGGGAAAGCGGAACATATACGCCCGGATTTCCGGTGAATTTTTCTGCCACATACATGGGCTGGGACAGGAAACGGATGATCTTACGTGCACGGTTTACGATATTCTTATCCTGATCGGACAACTCATCCATACCGAGAATGGCGATGATATCCTGCAGTTCATTGTACTTCTGCAGATATTCCTGTACCGTACGTGCCACCCTGTAATGCTCCTCGCCTACCACGTCCGCCTCCAGGATCCGGGAGGTGGATGCCAGCGGATCTACCGCCGGATAGATACCCTGCTCGGCGATCTTTCTGCTGAGAACCGTGGTCGCATCCAGATGCGAAAATGTAGTTGCCGGTGCCGGATCCGTCAGGTCATCGGCCGGCACGTAAACTGCCTGCACCGAAGTAACCGATCCGCTGCCGGTGGATGTGATCCGTTCCTGCAGTTCTCCCATTTCATTTGCAAGTGTGGGCTGATAGCCAACCGCGGAGGGCATACGTCCCAGAAGTGTGGAAACCTCCGAACCCGCCTGCACGAAACGGAAGATATTGTCGATGAAAAGAAGAACGTCCCTGTTCTCCATATCACGGAAATACTCCGCCATGGTAAGTCCCGTCAGCGCCACCCGCATGCGGACACCGGGTGATTCATTCATCTGCCCGAAGACCATGGCCGTTTTGTTGATAACGCCGCTCTCCTTCATTTCATTCCAGAGATCATTTCCTTCACGGCTTCGCTCTCCGACTCCCGTGAAAATGGAGTATCCGCCGTGCTCCATGGCGATATTGTGGATCAGCTCCTGGATCAGCACGGTCTTTCCTACACCCGCACCACCGAAGAGTCCGATCTTTCCGCCCTTTGCGTAGGGCTCCAGAAGATCCACCACCTTGATCCCCGTTTCCAGGATCTCGATCGAGGTCTTCTGCTCATCAAATGCAGGAGCCTTCCGGTGGATCGCCCACCGCTCCGTTTTCTTCGAAATGGGCTTTCCGCCGTCGATGGGCTGTCCCAGTACGTTGAACATTCGCCCGATGGTTGCTTCGCCTACCGGCACACGGATTCCGGAGCCGGTTGCCCGGACCTCCATATCCCGTGCAAGTCCTTCGCTCTGGGAAAGGATGATGCAGCGTACCTCCGAATCCCCCAGCATCTGTGCAACTTCCATATAACGGACATTTCCGTCCACGGTCACTGCCAGTGCTTCCCGAAGCTTCGGCAGCTGCCCCTCCGGAAACAGACAGTCTACGACCGGTCCGGATACCTGAACGATCTTTCCCTTACTCATTTTTCTGTCCGCCTCCTTTTCTCTTCTTCCAGTCTCTTTTTCTCTGCTTCCAATCTCTTTTTTTCATATTTCTTCTTCTGCGCCTTGGCGCCGCCCACCACTTCCGTGATCTCCTGTGTGATGGCCCCCTGCCTTACGCGGTTAAATTCCACGGACAAGGTGCCCAGCAGTTCCTCCGCATTGTCATTGGCGGATTTCATGGCGGTCATACGTGCGCTCTGCTCACTGCAGAAGCTCTCCACCAATGCTCCGTAAATGAATCCGCAAATGTAACTGGGAACGATATTCTCCAGCGCTGCGGTAACATTCGGAACGAACTCATATTCCTTCCGGATCTCTCCGGAATGTACTTCCATGGTTCCGAACCGCCCGCGCTCGAAGGGGAGAAGCTGGGCTTTCTTTACCTGTGCCTGTCCGCCTTTTTCCATCTGACTGTAGATGACGCGGATCTCGTCACATTTTTTCTGATTATACAGTCCCAGCAGAACTCCGCCGATCTCCCTTGCTCTCCGGAAGGTGGGGTTCTGTGCCGTATAGAGGAAGGTCCGTTCGATCGGGATCTTCCGCCGCAGGAAATACTGTCTTCCGTATTCTCCCACCACATAGAGCATGGTTTTCTTATGCTTTCTCAGCTCCGCCTCCGCTGCCTTCAGGACATTATAGTTATAGGAACCCGCAAGTCCCTTATCCGCCGTAATGACCAGGTACGCATAAGATTCCGCCGGCTTCCGTCCGGTCTTCGGGTAAAAGTAGTGGCTGTCCACATCATTTCTCCGCTGGAAGATCCGCTTCATCTCGGATTCCTGCAGGCGGAAATAGGGCAGTGTCTTATCCAGATCCGCCCTGGCTTTTGTCAGTTTCGTGGAGGCGATCAGATACATGGCATTCGTGATCTTCTGCGTGTTCTGTACACTTTCGATTCTGTTTTTAATCTCTTTTGTACTCGCCATCTTCCACTTCCTTACCTGCAACCGGCTGCCGGTATATCACTTACCGTCATCGGTTATTCTTACTCTTACCTGTGACTCCTGCCGGCCCGTCATTTACTCATCGTCATCCACGTACTCATATTCGTACTCATCATCCTCTTCGGCATCATCGTCCACGTACTCATATTCGTACTCGTCTTCTTCCTCCGGCTGCAGATCTTCCTTGCCGTAATTCCGCGCAAATTCCTCAGCGATCCGGATGATCTCATTTTTCATGTCATCCGACAGATTACCGGATGACTGGATTTCCTCGCAAATGGCATTTTCCTTTGTCCGGAAATGTTCCAGCAGGGCATCCCTGTATTTTATGATATCATCCAGCGGCTGGTCGACCATGGTGTGAGCCGTTGCCGCCACCAGAAGGATTACCTGCTCATACATGGCAAAGGGATGACTCTGGGGCTGACGAAGCAGCATCATCAATCCCTGGCCGTATTTCAACTGCCGCTTGGTCGTATCGTCCAGGTCACTGGAGAACTGGGTAAAGACCTCCATTTCCCTGTACTGCGCAAGATCCAGACGGATCCCGCCTGCGGCCTTTTTCATTGCTTTCGTCTGTGCCGCACCACCGACACGGGATACGGAAAGACCTACATTTACCGCCGGTCTCTGTCCCGCGAAGAACAGGTTGCTCTCCAGGAAGATCTGCCCGTCGGTAATGGAAATGATATTCGTCGGAATATATGCGGATACGTCTCCTGCCTGGGTTTCCACGATGGGAAGCGCCGTCATGGATCCGCCGCCTTTCTTTGCGGATAAATGCGCCGACCGCTCCAGAAGTCTGGAATGCAGATAGAATACATCTCCCGGATAAGCCTCACGACCGGGGGAACGCTCCAGAAGAAGCGAAAGCGCACGGTAGGCAATGGCATGCTTCGAGAGATCGTCATAAACGATCAGCACGTCCCTGCCCTTCTGCATAAAGTACTCACCCAGCGCGGTTCCCGCATAGGGTGCGATGTACTGCAGGGGTGCAGGATCACTGGCTGTAGCCGCAACAACGATGGTATAATCCATTGCGCCGTGGTTTCTTAAGTTTCCGACCAAATGTGCCACGGAGCTGGCCTTCTGTCCGATCGCCACGTAAATGCACACCACATCATTATCCTTCTGATTCAGGATGGTATCCATTGCGATGGATGTTTTTCCCGTCTGCCGGTCACCGATGATCAGTTCACGCTGTCCGCGGCCGATGGGGAACATGGAATCAATGGAAAGGAGTCCCGTATTCATGGGCTCCGTTACCGGCTGACGATCGATGATCCCGGGAGCGGGACTTTCAATCTCACGATAATCTTCTGTCGGGATCACACCCAGTCCGTCGATGGGACTTCCGAGGGCATCCACGACACGCCCCAGATAAGCCTCACTGACGGGGATACCCGCATTTTTCTTTGTTCTTCGAACCGTGCTTCCTTCCGTGATCTCCTCATCGTCTCCGAACAGGACGATACCGATCTCACCATGCCGGAGTTCCTGTACCATTCCGCGAACACCGGATTCAAAAAGCACGATCTCTCCGTATACTACGGATTCGAGACCTGTTGCGATAACAATTCCGTCTCCGACACTCCGGACGCGTCCTTCTTCCACGGGGATTGCTTCCAGGGTCCAGCTGTCCAGAGAGGACTTGATCAGGGAGATCAGGTTCTTGGTCTGATTCTTCTTTCCCAGCTTCACACGGTTGATCTCTTCAACCTTATCTCTCAGCTGCTGGAGACGTCCTTCCTTCGTCCAGTTGTAGACTTCATTTTCCACATGCAGACGAAAGCCGGATTCCAGGGTTTCATCCTTTACCCATTCCAGCCGGATCGGCTCATTGTATTTCTTTGCCAGAAAGCTCTCAAACCGCTCTCTCTGTGTCTCGCTCGGAGCTTCCACGGAATAAAGCCTTGCTTTTTTAGGAGTCTCCATCCGGCACACTCCTTTCTGCCGCGTCTAAAAATGCATCATAAGTGGTGGATACATCGTTGGACTGCAGGATCTTCTCCGCAGCCTCTTCCACCATTTCCGTAATCTCTTTTCTTGCGCCGTCCACGATCTGCTGCCGCATGGCTTTTGCTTCTTCTTTCGCATCCGCCACGATCTTCTTTGCCTCGTCTTCCGCTTCCTTTTCGCGTTTCCGACGCATCTGTTCCAGTTCTTCTGCAGCCGCCCGTTTCCTGGAAGCGATCTCCTGATCCGCCTCCGCAAGCTTGGACTCGTATTCTGACTTGGCGCTTTCCGCTTTTTCAAGCATCTTGTCTGCCGAATCCTGCATATCCCGGTACTCATCTTCCCGCTTCTTCATGAAGTTTTTAACAGGCTTATACAGGATAAAGTAAAGGCCTGCGATGAGAAGTGTGAAATTTAACAGGTGCAGACAGATCTGCTGAAAATCTATATTTAAAGGAACTCCCATAATTTGCCTCTTTTCTTGGATTCATTAGATTCTTCCCGGCCTGTGATGAGCTAATCGGATCACTCCGCCGCTTCGCGGCTCCCGTGATCCTACAACATTCGGGTTCCCGCGCTTTGCTTCGCAAATCGCTCCACCCTCATGTTGTCTTGCCCTGTAAGGTCATGCAGCCCCCCTTGCAAGCAAGGGGCTGCATGACTTTCAGGGCTTAGCTCATCACATGACAAAGATGATCAATATCGCGACGATCAGGGCGTAGATGATGGCGGTCTCGATGAAGACCAGACCAAGCATAAGGGTGGTCCGGATGCTTCCTTCCGCTTCGGGCTGACGTGAGATACCTTCTGCGGATTTTGCAATGGCAAGACCCATACCGATCGCTCCGGCTGCTGCTGCAAGTCCGACTGCAACTGCAGCGGCCATAGCCTTGGATCCTGCCTCATCACTTATCGAGGAGCTTACAACTACGGAATCGTCTGTCTTTCCGTCCGTTGCAACTACGGTATCCCCGTTGGTCACATTTACATGCTGATCCAGTGTCCGTACAGCCTCTGTCTTTGATCCTGCCGCTTTTTCGGACTCCTTCGCCTGAACCATTTTCGTTCCGACCAGAATTCCTCCAATCATGAGAGCGATCAGTACTCCCAATGCGATCGCCAGTTTTTTCAGCTTCATCTGTTTCATTTTCTTTTCCTCCATATGATCTAAGTAATCAGGCTGCATTTGTCTCAGCTTTTTTCCTTACTTTTCTTCTCTTCCGCAACTTCTTTCCTTTACCCTTCTTGGTATGAACCTCAGACACTTCACCGTAGAAAACGGATGTCAGCATCGTAAGTACGTAGGTCTGGATCAGCGCATGCAGCAGGGTAAAGAGAACCCCGACGATGACCGGAAGCACGAAACTGAGGGTGATGTAATAATACACCAGCTCCGTTACCAGCATTCCGGACAGCAATGCACCGAATAGTCGGAAGCTCATGGAAATGGGAAGCGAGAAATCCTTCAGCGTCTTCCCCACGCCCTTCAGCTTGTTTGACGCGATTCCTCCGGACAGGATCACCAGATAGGAAAGACATCCCATCATGATCGCTCCGTTGATATCCGCAAGCGGTGCCGGCAATGCAACGGAATGTCCTTCCGTGGTCATCACCTGAACTCCGAAAAGTTCAAAACAGGTTCCGACAAAAATGTACGACCCCGCCGCAAAAAGATACACCCCGAGGAACTTATGCCTGTGCGGACTGTTTCCCTTTGCCAGCTTGTCAAAGAAGCCAACCCACTCTTCGATCAGGAGCTGCAGTTTTCCGGGTACCAGCTTAAATCTCGGGACCGCAAAGATCCGGATCACCAGCGCCAGCAGAAGCAGGACACCTGTAACCGTGTAGGCCGATATCACGGACGGATTCACCTGCATACCCAGAAACGATATTTTATTATCTTCATGGAGTACTGCATCCCGCATGGCCATTCTTATGGTTTCATGCTTTTCATACTTCCCGTTAAGAAGCAGCGAAAGCACCAGAAATATGGTCGCTAATGCAAGGAAAATACAGATCATCCGTATCTTCTTTTTCTTATCCACACTTAGCCTCCTTTCCACATACTAAACCAATTTCCATTCTAATCTTACGGGCTTTGAAAGTCAATTGTTTCGTTTTCGGAAAAAACCTCTGCTTTTTTGCTGTCACACAAAAAAAAGACGGGATCCGGCACCCTGTTCCGGACGAATGCTGATCCGTCCCGGATACCCGTTTTTCCCGTCTTTTTTTCAAATTTCATTCAGGCATTTTCATACCCGTCCGGCTCTATCCGGTCTATGTCCTACTTTATTTTCGATTCTGCCTGTTCGCCCTGTTCTTTCGCATACAGGAACCCGAATACCGCACCGCAGACACCTCC
>CADBOV010000198.1 GCA_902796385.1 uncultured Lachnospiraceae bacterium | reverse complement strand
TTCGGATCCTTCTCCATGATAGCGTCCAGAATCGCATCAGAGATCTGATCACACATTTTATCCGGATGTCCTTCCGTTACAGATTCTGATGTAAAAAATCTTCTTTCCATTTTCTTTCCCTTCTGATATTTACCATGATGCACTTCTCACAGTTACTCACAAATTACTTGTATCCCTTGATCATCTTCCGGAAATAAGGATAAAGTCCTCTTTTATTCGGTGTCCATTCCGGCAGCTGCCAGAAGTCATATCCGGAATAATTATTTCCTTCCACCAGGATCGGGCCGTCCTCCGTGACTGCCACATCCCATCCCACATATCCGACCTCAGGAACCACATGGGCTGCCTTAAGGCAAAGCCGGATTGCTTCTCTTACATAAGGAAGCTGATAACCTACCAGCTTCACACCCGTATAAGGATGCGTATCGTAATTGATCAGCGGGGATGTATGGGCCACGCCGCACATTTTTCCCGTCTTCGGATCGATGGGGCATCCGAGTCCGCCGTTTTCCAGGTTGTCCACGAACTTTCCGCCGTTCCCCATTTTCGCAACACCATATACATAGTGTGCCTTTCCGTCCACCAGAAGCGTTACGATCCGGTAGGTATTGATGGAATGCGGGTACAGGGTGTTCAGATCATGATGCTGCTTGATCTCTTCCTCCAGTACTCCGAAGTCCTTCTCCGGCTGGCGGATATAATCATACATCGCTTCCACCGAATCGAAGTCCGCCTTGGTCAGCTTCTCGATTCCCTTTCCGCTCTCGCTGGTGGAGGGCTTTGCGAAGATCACATCCTTATCCTTCATAAACTCCGCGAAGTTCTCCGGTGTCATATCCGAAACACAGAGAAAATCCCGGTGAAGGAAATCCTTATACAGTTTGTTGAACACATCCTTGTTGTTGAAAATGTAGGACTTGGACTCGTCATTTACCATTTCCAGCATCCGCTTGTTCCGAAGGCGTGTGATGTAGGTATTTCTCTGTCTTCCGTTCATATCATAAAATGCGAAGATCAGATAATCATGCACGCCTGCTCCGTAGCGAACGAAACACCAGAGCATGTCCAGGACGGTTTTAATCCGGCTCTGACCGCATTTCGCATGGGTCCGGTCTACCACATCCTTGAACCGTTTGAAGCTTCCGCCCTTCAGAACACGGAACAAATATCCGAATTTTTTCATTTCATACTCCTCCCACCAGCTGTATTATAAAGCCTTCTTCAGAAGCTGACAGGTCTCTGCCTGCTCCTCATCGGACGGTTTCCCCGGCTTCCATATGAGCGCGATCTTATCATCTTTGAACCGCGGGATGATATGTGTATGGAAATGGAACACCGTCTGGCCTGCTGCCAGCTCGTTATTCTGCTGTACATTTACACCGTCGCAATGGAAGGTTTCCTTCATGGCTACGGCGATCTTCTTTGCCAGCGGCATTACCTTCGCTCCGGTTTCCTCCGGCAGTTCATAGAGATTATCACTGTGTTGTTTCGGAATGATCAGTGCATGTCCCCTTGCTGCGGGTGCAGCATCCAGAATTACAGCAAAATCATCATCCTCATAGATCATATTTGTAGGGAATACCCCGTTTGCCAGTTTACAAAAAATGCAATCTTCTTTTACCATGATAAAACCCTCCTTGCATAATACAGATAGTGTATCATATTATTCCTGGAAATACCAGTAAGCGACTTTTTCATTAAATTCATAGGTTCCGGTATCCACATAGATTGCGTACTCCAGTGTCTGTTTCCCGGAATCCGACAAATTCTGTCCGGCTATTCCGGTTTTCATTTCTCCCGGCACGTCGGACACGGCAGTTCCGGGCAGGAAGATATAAACCGTCATCCCGTCCTTCAGATACGGATCTACTGCAACGGTCGTAAAGCCGTCTTCATCAGTGCCCAGATTCTGTCCGTCGGAATAGGCTGACTTCACATTCGCTATCTTCACCTTATAGCAAAGCTCATCCACTACCTCGATATCAGAAAGGGTTCCTGTACACTTCGATGTAACCCATAGCATATATCCCATATCAAGATCATAACTTTCATAAATGAATGTTCCGTCCGGGTTTATTTCAATCCTTTCATGCACGTTTCCTGTAGTGTCGGGATTCCCGAACTCCACCTTTTCATTAAAAACAGTTGCAATACTCAGCGTCTTTTGAAGGGAGAAATTCTTCTCTCTGACTGCTTTCCCGGCCTCAACATCCAGTTGGATCTCCTTATCGTCATATCCGTCGGATTTTGCGGTGACCGTCCACTTTCCGGGTTCCACAGACAATGTGGCGATTCCCTTTTTATTGAACTTCATTTTTTTAGTCACGGAACCGTTGGTTGCAGAAACCGTAAGCTTCTTGTAATCTGTAATTTCCTTCTTAAATGCCGCACTCAGTCTTATCTCGATCTGCCCCATGATACCTTCGGCTTTCTTTTCCGACAGATCATAAAGTGCCTTCTTCACACTGTCCGAAACCCGTGCCTGGGTGGTTCCTCCCGACACTTCCTCCGACCCGTCCTTTGCACGGGCCTTCGCTTCCTCTGCAATAAGGAATACATTTAAATAACCTTTTCCGGTTCCCTTCACCTCGAACAGGTAATTGGAACATACGATCTTCTTCACCTCCGTCATGGAGAGCTTCGGTGCCGCACCCATGACCAGCGCGCAGCCACCGGTAACATAGGCTGCCGCCTCACTGGTTCCGCTTCGCATTTCCACCCGGTCTCCGGGAATATCCGAAAGCGTCTCAACCGCAGGTCCGTAAATGTCGATCCGGTCACCGAAGTTACTTGTATCTGTTTTCCGGTACTCATCCCCGGAAGCCAGGGCACCGAATTCATCATAATGATAGGTTGCGCCGCCTACCACCAGGATATGGTCCTTTACCTTCTCATTTTTGATCCCCGCAAGGAATTCGCCGCTCAGATCCTCCTTTGGTTCTGCGGAATCCCCGGCAGATTTCACGATCAGGAAATCCTTCGGATCCTCCTGTTCCAGATAATGAAGCAGGAACCGCTCCATGGATCCGTTGATCTGTTCCATGCTCTTTGCCGGATCAGAGCCGTCCGCTTCATCCAGCTGCATGCTGATATTGATCAGACGGACATCCTCATCAAACAGGATCGCCAGTTCACATTTCCAGATAAAGTCCGAACTGAAACGCTGCCCGTCACCGGAACCCGGTGTCGTCCCGGAACCGCTGTCTTCATAAAGACCGAAACCGTAAAGCTCGGAATTCTGCGCGATGCCCGCGATACCGAATTTATCATTGATATTTGCACCGATGATCCCGGCGATATGCGTGCCGTGGGAAAGACGTTTTTCCTCTGCCTTTTCCGTATCCGTAAGTGCCGGATCCCCGTAACGCCCGCTGTAGGGTCCGTACTGCCCGGCAATATCCGGCGGCGTAGTTTTGCCCTGCTCCGAGCCCTCCGATCCTTCGGAATCCTCCGGCTTTCCTTTCCCGTCTTCTCCTGTCTGTTCCGTAAAGCGGTCCGTAAGATCCTTATGCTTTCTGTCAAATGTGGTATCCAGTAATCCCACCTTCACCTTTTCATAGGTCGTATCTTCAACCGTTCCGTAATCTCCCAGATCGAGCCCCTTCGGATTCCATACCGCAGGCGCCCAGATCGACTCGACTGCCCAGTTATTTCCGCGGGGATTATAGATGTCCCAGTCCTCTTCGAAATCCGACGGCATTTCTCCATCCGAATCGTTCCACCAGACATCATTTTCATAATCGTAGAATCCGCCCTCGGTCTGATAGGCATAATGATAATCCACACGGGCGATGATGGAGTTACTGCTCCATTCACTGATGATGGAATCCAGCTTCGCCTTGTCGGTTCCTTCTTCAAATTCGATCTGATAATTCTGAACCGTGGAAATGACACCGACGATGGAACCGTTCTTTTCCTCCGCCAGCTTCTCCATCTTCTTCCGTGTACATTCCTCCGTACCTTCAACGATCAGCTGCTTTTTCACATAGGCCCGGCCGCCGTCCTTCGGGATCTCGATGTCCTGCTGCGACGGTTTCTTGTAATATACCTGAAAGTCGTTTTTCTTCTGATTGATCAGATAACGGACGCCGAAGAACACACCGGTTCCGACAGCAAGAAATGCCACCGCGAAAACGGTGATCCTGAACCACTTCGACTTCTTTCCGGGCTTAACCTTTTTCCCTTTTCCCTTTTTACCTTTTTCTTTTTTCGGAGACTCCTCCCCGGTAAGGGAGTCAGTTTCTCCCGTGACGGTAACCCGTGTCGTGGGAAGCTCGGAGGGAGGTGTTGTCTGTTCCACCTGCGGGTTGGCATACCCCTGTTCCGGCATCTGCGGGTTGGCATACCCCTGCTCCGGCATCTGCGGGTTGGCATACCCCTGCTCCGGCACCTGCGGGTTGGCATACCCCTGTTCCGGCATCTGCGGATTGGCATACGTCTGCTCCGGTACCTGCGGATTGGCATACCCCTGCTCCGGC
>CADBOV010000197.1 GCA_902796385.1 uncultured Lachnospiraceae bacterium | reverse complement strand
CTCCGGGTTCCTGTTCCATATGGTATTTCAGTCCCTTTTCCTCGCACATGGTGCGGGCCATGGCCTCGATCTGCTCCAGGCTTTCCCGCAGTGAGAAGGGCTCCGTCTTCAGACTTCTCTCTCCGTTTTCGATATTCTGCATTTCCAGTGTATTATTGATGAGCCCCAGCAGATGTCTTCCGCTGCGTCCGATCTTTACCAGCTGGATCCGTGTCTCCGCCGGAAGATCCTTCCGTTTCAGAGCCAGTTCATCCAGCCCCAGGATCACATTCATGGGGGTTCGCATTTCATGACTGATGCTTGCAAGAAATGCATTCTTGGAGCGGTTGCTCTCTTCTGCGGCCATCAGTTCCGCTTCCAGCTGCTCACTCTCCATGATCTTCCGGGTAACCCGGCTGAGAAGGATCAGCATGACAAAGACGAAGATACTTCCTCCGAAGAGGATCCCCGCCATGACCAGATCCGGCTTCCCGAAGATACCGACGGTCAGATATCCTATAAGGAACATACTCAGCAGGGCGATGGGAATATAAAGGATTGCACGTCCCTTCTCCCATTTTCCGCGGGATCTGACAAAATGGGCATACCGAACAAAGCCATAGATGTTAAATACCATCAAGGCACTTCCGAGAAATATAAGTCCGTAGATCAACCATTGGATCATATGGATTCCTCCGCTTCATAGATCAGTTCACCCAGGATCCGGATCAGGTGTTCAGCCTCCACAGGCTTGTTCAAATGTGCATTCATTCCGGCCTGCAGGGATCTTTGAACATCTTCATCAAAAGCATTCGCTGTAAGCGCAATGATCGGAATTCTCTTTGCGTCCTCCCGTTCCATGGCACGGATCACCCCGGTTGCCTCCAGTCCGTCCATTTCCGGCATACGCACATCCATCAGGATCGCAGAGTAGATTCCCGCGGTACTCTTTTCGAAAAGCTCTACCGCTTCTTTTCCGTTCTCAGCATGATCCACTTTGATATTCTCCAGTTCCAGCATATCCATCAGGATCTCCGCATTCAGTTCCACATCCTCCGCCAGCAGGATCCGACGGCCCTCCAGTCTGGCCTTCTTCTTTTCTTTGAAGATATCCATCCTGCTCCGGCGGGCGATCCGCTCAATATTTTCAAGGATATTTGACGCAAAGAGCGGCTTCCCCAGGAAGCTTTCCACACCGACCCGATGGGCCTCTTCCCGGATATCATCCCATTGATATGCAGTCATTGCAACCACCGTTGTCTCTTTTCCATACAGTTTTAAGATCTCGGCAGAAGCTTCCGGTCCGCTCATACCCGGCATATTCCAGTCCATCAGAACCATGTTATACTGCTGCTTCCTGCCATGCTGTACCTCCATCCGGCTGAGGGCTTCCTGTCCGCTTGTGCAGGATTCCGCAGAGATCCCTGCCTCCTCCAGTATGGTCTTTGCATGTTCTGCTTCGATGGGATTGTCATCCACCACCAGAACGCGGATGGCGTTAAAATCAATCTCTCCCTGACGTCCCTGGTCTTTTTTACCGCTTTTACGAAGTTTCACGGTCACGATAAATTCCGTACCGACACCCTTCTCAGACTCCACCGCAATGGTACCGTTCATCATCTCTACAATACTCTTTGTGATAGCCATACCCAGACCACTGCTTCCGTACTTGGAACGGGGCACGGCATTTTCCTGGGAAAATGCATCGAAGATCCGGGGGATGTAGTCCTTGTCCATTCCGATCCCGGTATCTTTGATCTTAAAGCAAAGGCCGACATGATCCTCATGCTCGTCGGTCTTCTCCACCGTCATGGTAATATTTCCCGGTGCCTCCGTGAATTTAACCGCATTTGAAAGAATGTTGAGCAGAACCTCCTTCAACTTCACATCATCACCGATATAGGTCTCCTCTGTCCGGTCATTTACATGGCATTCATAGTGAAGTCCCTTCTCTTCACACTGTGACATAACCAGTGTATTTATCTGATCCAGCACGTCTACCAGTGCGAACTCGGTCTTATGCAGCACAACACGGCCGGATTCGATCCGGCTCATATCCAGAATATCATTGATGATGGAACGAAGATGCTG
>CADBOV010000196.1 GCA_902796385.1 uncultured Lachnospiraceae bacterium | reverse complement strand
GTCCATAGCAGTTCCCGGGTGAAAATGTGATGTTTACTTCTTCAAAAAGTGCTTTCTTTCCAAATCGAAGTGATACATTGTTTGCACTGATCATTTGTTTCTCTTCCTCATTTCTGTTTACTGTTTATCTGTGCCGGCAGCCTTCTTTTTTGCTGCCGTTTTTGTTTTCGGTTGTGTCGCCGCCTTCACAGCGGGTTTTGCTGCCGGCTTTGCTGCGGTCTTCGCTGCTGTCTTTGCTGCCGGCTTTGCTGCGGTCTTACGTGCCGGAGTTTTGCGGGCTGCCGGTTTCTTTTTCGCCGCCGGCTTTTTTCCTTTTGCCTGCTTCTTCTCTGCTTCTGCTGCCTTCTGTGCCTTCGGATCAAACTCCGGAAGCTCATCGATCAGCTTCTCGATCAGGCGCTTTTTACTGAACATGTCATATCCGAGAAGATAGATGTATGCCACCTTGTTCAGGTATTCGTTTTCTTCCTTCGGGAATTTCTTCTCCACCAGCGAAGCTGCCTTTGCGGCGCTGGCCTCTATATTGAAGTACTGCGGTTTTTCAAGCTCGTAGATGCTTTCATAGATCTGCGTCATGTCCTTCTCGTTGAAGAGCGTTACGGTCATGGGTTCCAGGATCTTCTGGATATCCCCGATGGGAAGTACATTTTTCAGATAATAAATGTAGATCAGGAGGATGATATGCTCCTTGGAATAGCGTTTCTTGTTCGGCGGCGGGATCAGACGGTTCTTGGCGTAATTATTGATCATCGTCTTGGTCAGAACCTTGTCATCCTCCGAGCGCTTGTTCCCGGACAGATGCTGATCCATGAATCTCGTTACCTGATCCATATAGAGCTCTATGGCCGGAATATCCTCCGGCACGATGAAATCCAGCCGGATCATTTCGCGGATCTCTCTTTTCAATTGGAGAAGCTGCTCATCCATACCTTGTTCTCCTTCCTGTTTCCCCTGTTCTTACGTATTCCGTAGGTTTTTCCTGTTCTTCCGTATTCCGTAGGTTTTCCTGTTCTTCCGTATTCCGTAGGTTTTCCTGTCCTTCCGTGTCCCGTCCGGTTCATCCTACTCTTCAGCTTCCTGTTCGGTTTCCCTCTGCTTTACGGTGATCAGGACACGTTCCACCCGGTTCTTTTCCACTGCGGTCACCCTGAGTGAGATCAGGTCATTTTCCACCTCGTCGCCCGTATCCGGGAGACGGTCCAGCAATTCGATGGCAAGTCCGCCCACAGAATCATAATACCGGCTTTCCAGCGGAATCCCCAGTGCATCCGACAGATCATCCAGTTTCATGGAGCCGTCCACATCATAGACGCCCTCACCCTTCTCAATGATCCGTTCCGCTTCACCCTCATCGTATTCGTCGCGGATATCCCCGACGATCTCCTCGATCAGGTCCTCCATGGTAATGAGCCCTGCCGTATCACCGTACTCATCCAGAACGATACACATGGTGGTGGAGGATGTTTTCATATCCTTAAAAATCTGTGCGGTCCTCTGGTATTCATAAACAAATACCGGCTTCCGCATGATCGTTTGAACCTTTACATTTTCCTTTCCGTGGGTCTCCGCGAAAAGGATCAGATCCTTCACATGCAGGATCCCGACGATATGATCCCTGTTCTCCCGGTAGATCGGCAGACGGGAAAAATTCTCTTCCTTCAAAATGTGGAGCAGCTCATCATAGGTGGCATTAATATCCGCGCAGACCATGTCCGTACGGGGTATCATGATATCCTTGGAAACGGCATCCCCGAAGTCCACCACATTGGTGATCATCTTCTGCTCTTCTTTTTCGATCACGCCCTCTTCATGGCTCACATCCACGATCATCCGGAGCTCCGACTCCGTCATCTGGTCGGGATTCTTATCCGGATCGATCCGGAACAGACGGAACAGTCCGTTGGAAATGGTATTCAGGATCCAGATCACCGGTGTCAGGATCACGGAAAGCACAAGGATCGGCATGGAGTAGAAAAGGCTGAGCCCCACATTGTACCTGGTCGCTATATTCTTCGGAACGATCTCGCCGAAAAGCAGCACCAGAAATGTAAGGATTCCGGTAGCCACACCGATCATGGTATCACCGAAGACTCTGGTGACAAAGATCGTGGTAAGGGCAGATGCCGTAAGATTTACGATATTATTTCCGATCAGAACCGTTGTCAGAAGACGGGAAGGATATTCCCGCAGCCGAAGAACACGGTTTGCTTTTTTTGCCTTTTTTCCGCCTTCCTCTGCCAGCGCCCGCAGCTTATTCAGATTCACTGTGGTAAGCGCAGTCTCAGCCGAGGAGAAAAGCCCCGATAAAACCAAAAGCAGGATCAATATGGTAAGTTGTATCCCCGAACCGGAGTCCATCCGTTTATCCTCGCTCCCTTTCCTTCGGACCATGATCCGAATCTAACATAAAAACCCAACCGCATCCCGGGTGTTTCGATGCCACGCCGCATCCGTCCGCCGGGTATTCCACGTCATTCTTTATCCGTCCGCCGGGTGTTTCGCGTCACTCTTTCTCCGCCCGGATCCCGAGGCGTTCAAATATCTTTTCATAGCTTCCGTTTCCATGGATCATCGACCGGTTTACCCGGCTGATGGTGGCTGTGGAAGCGCCTGTTTTTTTTGCGATCTCAATGTAGGTCTTGTTCTCGTACAGCATTTTTGCAACCGCAAATCTCTGTGCGATGGACACTACCTCATTCGTTGTGCAGACATCATCGAAAAACTGATAGAGTTCTTCCTTCCCCTGAAGGCTGATGATCGCATCAAAGAACTCATCCACGGTCTCTGTCCGTATCGTTTTCTCCATAGTGAATTCCCCCTGTCAAAGATCTCTCATCAGTCTTCTACTGCTTTGTCTCTCTCCTGACCCAGACGGCAGCAGCGCTTCGGTTTACATAAAACTCACCGAAACCTTCTTCATCGATCTTGATATTATACTTTGCATTTCCCATGACATCCGAGAAATGCGCGCCTGCAAAATGCTTTCCGATGTACATCCGCTTGGTTCCGCCTCTTCCGTCGGAAATAACCACCGCAAGTCCGGAATCCTTATGCTCTTCATCCCCTTCACGTGTCCATCCGATGCAGTCGGGATCATCAAAGTAATCATGCTGCGCACCGTAAGCCTTGGTCTTGCGGACCTTGAGGAGCTTATCCAGCATGGTTTTCTTCGACTTGATCTTGTCATGCGGGATACCCTTGTAATCGCCGTAGAATACACACGGATATCCGTCCCGGCGAAGCAGGATCAGCGCATAAGCCAGCGGCTTGAACCAGTCATCCACCCAGGACTCCAGAGCCTGACCCGGCTGTGTATCATGATTATCCACAAATGTTACGGCACGGAGCGGATCCTGCTGAACCAGTGTTCCGTCCAGGATCGTCCGGAGATCATATCTTCCCTCTGCCTTTGAGCAGTGATAGAAGTTGTAATGAAGCGGTACATCAAACAAAGAAGCTTCTCCCTGGATATTTCCGAGATAATCCAGAAGCACCTTCACATCTCCGCTCCAGTATTCACCGACCGCGAAGAGTTCCTTGCCTGTCAGTTCCCGAACCCGTGTCAGGAAATCACGGTAGAATGATGCAGGAATATGCTTTACGGCATCCAGACGGAAACCATCTGCATCCGTGGTCTGGATATACCATACAGCCCAGCGAACCAGTTCCTCAAATACCTCCCGGTTGTTGAAGTCGATATCGGCGCCCATCAGATAATCATAGTTGCCGTTCTCGTCATCCACTTCCTCATTCCATTCCTTACCGGAGAATTTGTAAAGAGCACGTTTCGCTCTCTTCTGATCCCAGTCAATTCCGTCAAAATGCTTCCAGTTCCATGTGAAGTCGGAGTATTTTCCTTTCCGTCCCGGGAATGTAAACTTTGTCCAGGCTCCGATCACCTTATCATCGCCGATCATCTGGTAACGGCTGTTTTCATTGAACTCGGCAGCAGAAACCTCTTCCACCTCATCCGCACCGATCTTATGGTTAAGTACTACATCCGCATATACATTGATTCCTTGTTTCCGGAGTTCCTCCAGTGCAGCAAGATATTCCTGACGGGTTCCGTACTTTGTACGCACGCTGCCCTTCTGTCTGAACTCTCCCAGATCGTAAAGATCATATACGCCATAACCGGTATCATTCTTTCCGGCAGCGCCTTTATAAGCAGGCGGAAGCCACAGACCGGTGATCCCTGCATTTTTTAACTTGGCCGCTTCCAGAGCAACCTGTTTCCAGAGTTTTCCGTCCGCCGGAAGATACCACTCAAAATACTGCATAATAGTTCCGTTCTCTATCATTTCTGCCTCCTTTTATTTCTGTAACTGTTCTTTGCACACACTTAGCAGATATTATAGCAAACCCGCACACTTTAATCAACTAAAACGTCGTTCTCTTCACAACAGGGAGAAAGTCTGTTATAATAGCGAATGGTGTTGATTTTAAGAACAGGGAAGAAAGGCCGGCATTTATGATCATAGGCGAAGACAAAAAAATAAAAGCGATCGTGCGTAAACTGGGGCGGGACATCCTCGTGACCGAATCCTTCCAGTCAGAGGAGAACTATATCCAGCACGGCGAGATCACATGCTATGAGCACTCCCTTGCCGTTGCCTATATGTGCGTATACTTTGCCCGGAAGTTCCGGCTCCGCCTGGATCTCCGGAGCGTGGTACGGGGCGCGCTGCTCCATGATTACTTCCTGTACGACTGGCATGACGACGAGGCATGGCACCGGCTGCACGGATACCACCATGCACGGACCTCCCTCATCACCGCTTCCAGGGATTTCCCCCTGAACCGTATTGAGAAGCAGATCATTTACCGTCATATGTTCCCGCTCAACATCACCCGGTTCCCCAACTGTAAGGAGGTTGCACTGGTCTGCGCCACAGACAAGGTCTGTGCCACCATCGAAACCATACGGCGAACCAAATACGATCCGATCCTGTACGAAGGACTTCGGCTCCCGATAGAAAAACCCATGACCGAACGAGGCGGCCGCCGGTCGTCAATCCTAAGGAGGGATGAGAAATGTCATATTTAGGCGCAGGCGAAGTAAGCCGCGAGATTCATAAACTGGCAAACCTTTGCCTGGAAAACAATCAGATCGATCCGCAGCTTTACGATACCTATCATGTAAAGAAAGGGCTTCGTGAACCCAACGGAAAGGGCGTTCTTACCGGACTCACCGAGATTTCCACGGTAAACGGAATGAAGGAAAAGGACGGGAAGCCGGTTCCCATCGAGGGCCAGCTCTTCTATCGCGGGATCAATATAAAGGACCTGGTAAACGGATTTACAAAGGAAGACCGTTTCGGCTACGAGGAAACCGTCTATCTTCTGCTTTTCGGAAAGCTTCCGAATGCGGACGAACTGGACCACTGGAACCGCCTTCTTGCCTATGCAAGAAGACTGCCGGATGATTTTGTGGAGGATGTGATCCTTCGTTCCCCGAACAAGGACATCATGAATGCCATGGCACGTTCCACACTGGCTCTGAATTCCTATGACCGGAATCCGGATGACCTTTCCATCCCGAACGTTCTCCGTCAGTCCGTCAAGCTGATCGCAAATGCCCCGCTGATCGCGGCATATTCCTATCTGGCTTACCGCCACTATATGCAGAACCGCGGGCTTTACATCCATAATCCGAAGCCGGAGCTTTCCACTTCGGAGAACCTGCTCCGCATCATGCGTCAGTTCAAGCAGTTCACGCCGCTGGAGGCAAAGCTTCTGGATATCGCCCTGGTGCTTCATGCAGAACACGGCGGAGGAAATAATTCCACCTTTACCACCCATGTGGTAACTTCTTCCGGAACCGATACCTACTCTTCCGTTGCGGCTTCTCTCTGCTCCCTGAAGGGCGCAAAGCACGGCGGCGCAAATATCAAGGCAAAGAAAATGTTCGACGAACTGAAGAAGGAGATCCACGACTGGGAAGACGATGACGAGATTTCCGCTTATCTGCTGAAGATCCTCCGGAAGGAAGCCTTTGACAAGACCGGACTGATCTACGGAATCGGCCATGCCATCTACACCAAGTCCGATCCCCGGGCCGTGATCCTTGAGAAATATACCAAGGAGCTTGCGGAAGAAAAGAACCGTATGGACGAGTTCAGGCTGCATCAGGCCGTAGCCCGTCTTGCGCCGGGACTGATGCGGAAAGAACGGAAGATGTTCAAACCCGTTTCCGCGAATATCGACTTCTACAGCGGATTTGCGTATAACATGATGGGAATCCCGGATGAATTCATCACTCCGCTCTTCGCCATCGCCCGTGTTGCCGGCTGGTCGGCACACCGGATCGAAGAGCTGACCTGTACCAATAAGATCATCCGCCCCGCATACATGTCCGTTGCCGAGTCGATCAACTACATTCCCATGGACAAGCGGTAAAACCCATAAAGCTTCATACATCATGTGCCGGAAGGCACACAGCAAACCAAAAACAGGAGATGCCGGATCATTCCAGCATCTCCTGTTCGATCGTATCGAGATGTTCTTTCAGTTTTTCCCTGACTTCTTTTATCTTTACGGGATCCTGCCCGTCCATCACGGTTTCAAACTCACGAAGCAGATATTCCACCTGCATCCGGGTTTCTCCCGTTGCCTCTTCATACATCCGCTCGCCGCGCGCCAGGATATAACGGTTCTCTTCCTGTTCTCTCGGCGGGATCTTCAGCTCTGCCAGGCTTTCCAGACGACGATCGATCTCCTCATCCGTCATCTCGTTTCCTTCGTTCCGGATTACGATCCGCTTCTCCGCCTTGGTGGATACAACCTTTACCACAACCTCAAGGATCGAATTCACATCATACGTAAATGTGATATCCGCAGCTTCTTTTCCCTCCGGCCCCTTCGGTACCGGGATCTCCAGCTCTCCCAGACGCACATTGTTCACCGCCATGCGGCTTTCTCCCTGCAGCACGGAAACCCGGATCGCAGACTGTCCCTCCGCTGCCGTATAAACCCTGTGGGTCCGGCTTACGGGAATGACCGTATTCCGTTCGATGATGGGCAGATAGTGCCCCGGCTCCTTGACTCCGCCCGCCTTGGTGATACAGACCTCCGTTCCCAGCGTAAAGGGACATACATCCGTAAGGATCATCTCCTTCACCGCTTCGGAGCGTTCCTTCATGGCACCCTGCAAAGCAGCACCGACGGCAACCACCCGGTCCGGATCGATCCCGGTATTCGGGATTCTTCCGAAGGTCTTGCTGACGAATTTTCTGAGAAGCGGAAGCTTGGTAGCCCCGCCCACCAGCAGTACTTCACCGATATCCGACAGATGGATATCCGCATCCTTCAGGGATCGTTCAATGGGCTTCTTCAGTTTTGCAAGAAGCACCTGACATGCCCGCTCATAGGCATCCGCATCGATCACCGCATTATATTCCTTCCCCTGCAGCGTGCAGTGGATCGTTACTTCGTTTTTATCCGAGAATTGCAGCTTGGCGGTTTCCGCCGCCTTCCGCAGGATCGCCGACTCCTTTTCGGACAGGCTGAAATCATCGATCTTCTGATCCGTCAGGAACATACGCATCAGCACATCCGTAAAGTCTTCACCGCCCAGGAAATTATCCCCGGCAACCGCCCGGACCTCCATGATATTCTCGAACTGTTCCAGAACGGACACATCAAATGTACCGCCCCCCAGGTCGAACACCAGATACTTCGCATCCGCATGCTTCTGGTGGATACCGTAGGCAATGGCAGCCGCCGTCGGTTCGGAAACGATCCGCTCCACCCGGAAGCCTGCCAGCTCGCCGGCCTTCTTGGTTGCCTTTCTCTGGGCATCGTTGAAGTAAGCCGGAACACTGATCACCGCCTCTTCCACCGGCTTTCCCAGATAGGTCTCGGCATCCTCTTTCAGGGAAGCCAGAACCAGACTGGACAGATCCGTCGCAGTCATCTCTCTCTCACCCAGCCGGAAGATCCGCTCCGTACCCATGCTCCTCTTGAAAACGGAAACCGACTCATGGGGATGGGTCACACTGCGTTCCTTCGCGGTCTTGCCGATATAAACTTCTCCATTTTGATCCACACTGACAACAGACGGAGTCAGCACATCACCAAGACGGTTCGGGATGACCACCACCTCCGTACCGTCGTAATATGCGATCAGACTGTTTGTCGTTCCAAGATCAATTCCTACTATCATTCTTCAACCTCAAAATCACATCTTTCAGAGAAGCATCAAAACCTCTGGTATCGTCTGCCTTCTGGAAGGCAAGCAGTGCTTCTCCGTTCTTCTTTTCTGCCAGATACAGCCAGCCCAGTTCCTCATAGGCTTCCGAAACCGTATTGTTCAGTTCCCCGTCCCAGGGGATGGTCCGGAAAATCTCCTCCAGGATCTCATGTGCCCTGGCATATTTTTTCCCGGCCCGGAGTCCCTGTGCCAGACGTATTCTGGCCTCATAGAGTTCCGGTCCCGTACCCTGGGTCCGCTCCAGACTTGCCACATACCGCTGCACGCGGCTGCGTCCGCTGAACTGGCGGGATGCACATTCCGCCATATAACCCAGATATCTGTATCGAAGCGTAGGCTTACGATTGGATGCATTCAGCATGCTCTGCTCCGCTTCCTTGAACTTTCTCTTTAACAGCTGCAAATGTCCCAGCAGTTCAAACTGCTTTGCGGTAGCCACCTTTTCACCGCGTATTTCAAGCCCCTGGATCTCATGGATCAGGCGCTGCAGTCCTTCCAGGTCTCCCGCACTGAACCGCACCTTGCAAAGGCTGTCGTACATTTCCGAACGTTCATCCTGTCTCCATTTCCATTTCCGGATGGTATCGTCCGCGGCGCTGAACTGTCCCACACAGGTAAGCAGTTCGATCTGTTCCAGAACGATGGACTTGGTGATATGACCCTCCTGATACAGCTTATGCAGGATGTCCTGCGCGGTCTTATACTGTCTTAATTTGATCAGGGCCCGCAGCTTATAGACCACCAGGCTGTCACCGATCTCCTTTTTCTCCGGTGAATCATCAGACAGCTCCGATTCCGCTTTTTCCAGCACCTTCAGCGCATCCCCCGCAAACTGCAGATCCAGCAGCATCCGTCCGGAAACGATGAGTCCCCGGATATCCTTCGGCCAGTGCTTAACCGCATAGAGGATGGTCTGTCTTGCGTCTTCATACCGTCCCATCTGCATCAGACAAAACGCCTGATTCAGCCATGCCCGGTTGTCCTCATCATGCTCCGCCTGGGCACGATACTCCGAAAGCGCTTCCTCGTATCTTCCCAGCCGTTTTAAAATGTGGGCCTTTCTCTGATTGATCCGCGGATCCGGAAGATCCGTTTCCTTCATGGCATTGTCATACATTTCCAGGGCTTCCCTGGCCTTGTTTTCCGAAACACGCACGTCTCCCAGAAGCTTATAGACTTCCGCCCTGTCCTCCAGGTCGGACATTCCGTCTTCCATATGGGAAAGCACCGGTTCCAGAAGTTCGCCGGCCTTTTTCATGTCATCCTTTTCTTCCACTGCGACCTTCGCAAGGATCAGCCGGGCCGTATCACTTTCGGCATTCAGTTTGAGATACCGTTCCGCCAGGTCCTCCGCCTCACGGTATGCCTGCATACGGATCAGACATTTCGCCATGATGTAATATGGTTCCGCTATGTAGGGATAGACCGACATGGCGCGTTCCGAATATTCGATCGCTTCCTGCAGAAGTCCCATGCGGAGACTGCATTTTGCCCGGATATTCGATGCCTGGAAATTCTGCGGTGACCGCTTCTCCAGGGCACGGCACGCATCGATTCCCTTCTCATAGTTCCCGGTAAGGTATTCCAGTGTACACATTTCCTCCATCGTCACCAGATATTCCTCGTGACTGAGGGCCAGCGCACCTTCGATATACCGGCGTGCCTTATCATATTCCTTCAGCTGCATATGCGCCACGCCCAGCAGGGTCATGGCATAACCCGCACGCTTCCGGGCGGCGATTGCATCTTCCGATGTATCATCCTCCGGAATGCTCCGGAGTGCTTCGTCCCACTGTTCCAGCTTCTCCAGCGCTTCCGCGGACCTTCGAAGGGAAAGCAGGGATCTTCCGTAGTAATTATAATAGCCCGCCCGGAGGATCGGATCCGCCGGAGGCCCGACTTCGCCCAGAAGACGAATGGCGTCTTCAAAGCGGTAGCTCTGATAATATGCCGCTGCCATCTGTACCCTGGCCTTCATATTCTCGGGATCCTCCGAAAGCACCTTCTGTTTTTCGGAAATGATCCCTTCGCATGCCACAAGGATCTGCGAACGGTAATAGCCGTCATACGGCGTTTCCTGCAGAAGGTCAAAGAAGGTATCCCTGGCCTTTTCATACTCCTTACGCGCAAGCATCAGTTCTGCCAGCCGGCCGCGGATCAGGCGGTCCGAACCGGACAGTTCGGCGGATCTGCGGTAAAGCTCTTCCGCTTCATCGATCCGTTCCAGCTGCTGAAGCATATCACCCTTCGTGATCATTGCGCCGACACAGTCCGGATACTTTTCCAGAACCCGGTCAACCGCGGCAACCGCTTCCTCCCGCCTCTTATCCTGCCACACATACCGGCTGATCAGTACATCGATATCCGGATTCTCAACCGGAAGATCGCTGATCTTCGGCAGAAGCTTTTTCTGGGTTTCCAGATCACCGCTCTTATTCGCCCTTGAAAACTCCGTGATATCATCCAGCAGGGCATCGTAGTCATAATCCTCCGGCCCCCGGAACAGCGTAAAATCAATGGCGTCCGCATAAACGGCATTTGCAAATACATAATCAAGAAAACGGAACGGATATCTTTCCAGTAATTCCTCTCTCTGCTCATCCAGGCTGTAGCGTTCCTGCAGGAACCTGAAAACCTGATGCGGAAGCACATAATGCTCCGTCACAAAATCCAGAAGAAGGATCATCGCTTCTTCCGCGGTTTCGATGGATGTGGCATAGGGAGTAGAAAGCAGCCGTTCCCATTCCTTTACATCTATTCTGCGATAGAAAGAAGCATAGATTTCCTGCATGGAACGAAGCATCTGACCCCGGGGCGAATCATCCGTAACGGTCTCTTCCTCCTCCGTTTTCTCCTCCTCGGGAAGGTCAGCAAGGCGCAAAGCCTCCTCGTAGGCTGCCCGGAGGGCCACAAAGCCCTCCGGATCATCCTCCGGGTGAACAGTGACAAGCTGCGTCCTGTACGCCTTTTTCAGGCTGTCCTTGTCCCGCGTCGGTTCAATTTTCAGTCTGTCCCATATTTCCAATTGCATATCTTCCTTCTATCTTTCCGGTATTACATCATACCTTCCAGTGTTGTCCGAATTGCTTTGATAAAGTCTTCCGTGTTCTTTGTTGTCACGTTCTCCAGCTCTGTGATCAGGGCCAGGTCCTTGGTCATGACTCCGCTTTCGATCGTGGAAAGAGTTGCCTTCTCAAGCAGGTCCGCGAATTTGGAAAGCTCCGGCGTGTTGTCCAGTTCTCCGCGCTTCCGCAGTGCTCCGGTCCATGCAAAGATCGTTGCAACCGGGTTTGTGGAGGTCTCTTCGCCTGCCAGATGCTTGTAGTAATGACGCTGTACGGTTCCGTGAGCAGCCTCATACTCGTAGAAGCCCTGCGGGGAAACCAGTACGGATGTCATCATGGCCAGTGAACCGAATGCGGAGGAAAGCATATCGCTCATTACGTCTCCGTCATAGTTCTTGCAGGCCCAGATAAATCCGCCCTTTGACTTCATAACACGTGCAACCGCATCATCGATCAGGGTATAGAAATACTCGATTCCTGCCGCATCAAACTTCTCCTTGAATTCATTATCAAAGATTTCCTGGAATACATCCTTAAATGTATGGTCATACTTCTTTGAAATGGTATCCTTGGTTGCAAACCAGATGGTCTGCTTTGTATCCAGCGCGTAGGTAAAGCAGCTTCTTGCAAAGCTTTCGATGGAGGGAACCAGGTTATGCATTCCCTGTGCCACACCGGCTTCCTTAAACTCATGAACCAGAACACGTTCTTCGGATCCGTCCGCTGCCGTATAAACCAGTTCAACCTTTCCCGGTCCCGGGATCTTCATCTCGCTTGCTTTATATACATCACCGTATGCGTGACGTGCAATGGTGATGGGCTGCTCCCAGTTACGTACGCAGGGGGTGATACCCTTCACCTGGATCGGTGCACGGAAAACGGTTCCGTCCAGGATCGCACGAATGGTTCCGTTGGGGCTCTTCCACATTTCCTTCAGGTTATATTCCTCAACACGTGCAGCGTTCGGAGTGATGGTGGCACATTTTACGGCAACACCGTATTTCTTTGTTGCCTCTGCGGATTCAACCGTTACACGGTCGTCCGTTTCGTCTCTGTGCTTAAGACCCAGATCATAGTATTCCGTCTTAAGATCCACAAAGGGGATCAGCAGCTCATCCTTGATATACTGCCAGAGAATACGGGTCATCTCATCTCCGTCCATCTCAACTAAGGGTGTCTTCATTTCAATCTTACTCATGATATTCCTCCACTTCATCATGTATCTGAACGTTCCGGCATAAGCCGGGAACGCCGTGTCCTAAACCTGTAAACTACTCCATGGATTCCAGAAGCTTCTTCAGTACCTCTGTCTCTCCGTTCATGGAAAGTGGCGGTGCCACATGCTTTGCGGCCTGTTTTACCTCCGGCCGCGCGCTGCCGATGGCATAGCTTTCCTCCGCTGCCTCCAGCATCCCGATATCATTCAGGTTGTCACCGAATGCCATGGTCTCTTCCTTGCTGATCCCCAGCAGGTTCTGCAGATCCCGGAGGCTGCTTCCCTTGTCCGCATCCAGTTCCACGATATCCATCCACATCGTTCCGGCCGATGCGATCTTGAACTGGCTTCTCCATTTCGGAGTGAACCAGGCATTTACGGTTTCCTCTGCATGGTCTTTCTGGTAAATGGACATCTTCACGATATCATCCGTCAGATATGTCTCGAAATCACCGAGCACGCTGATGTTGAACTTGTAAGAATCCCGCAGCCAGTAGAACATTTCACTGTATTCTTCGCAGTATGCGGTATTCTCCCCGCAGAGCATGATGTCACAGCCCGGAAGTCTCTTGGCATCACGGATCAGCTCCATCAGAAGCGGTCTCGGGATCACATGCTTTTTATGGATCACATTTGCTTCACGAAGAATGCTCCCGTTATCGGTAATGTAATAAATGTTCCGCCATACGGGGTCAAACAGCTTCTTCATACTGAGAAACTGTCGTCCGCTGGCACCTACAAATGTGACGCCCTTTTCCGTCAGCCGGCGGATCACGTCATAAATGTCCGGATCGATCCGATCCGTTCCGTCCGGTACCAGAGTCCCGTCAATATCACTCGCAATCAATCGTATCATGTCTGTCTTCCTTTCCAACGACCAAAACTGCATAGCCTTTATATTGTACCACATTTCCTTAAAGATTCCCACTTGTTTTTCGTTCTTCTTTCCCGTATACTGTTACAGATAAGTTTGGGACGGTAAAACGCCCCCGGGAAAGGACACACAAAATGATCCGCTATCATGTGAAAAAAAACAGCAAGAGCCGGAACACACTTCGTTATCTCGGCATTTTTCTTTTTATCTTCGGAGCATTCCTGCTTTACCTCTTCTTCTCCGGTATGGCCTCCAGGCATTATATCGGCGCCGTTCTCGGCGCCCTGATCGCCATGTACGGTGCCTACCTTTTCATCCACACCTTTGAAGAGGATAAATACGATATCGATTATGAATTCGATGATACGGAGCTCCGGATCAAACACCGGAAGGGAGAAACCGTCTATACCTACGACCAGATCGATGATGTGGTGCCGGTGGTCCCCGAAAACGAAATGATCTACTGTCTCATCCTGATCCGCGCCGGTAAGAAGAAATACCTGCTTCCCTTTACCTACAATAAGGATGCTTACGACCGGATCTACACACACCTTACGGCAAGAGTGACGGTAAAGGATCTGGAAGCCGAGATTGCCGAAGAGCAGTCCGACACAGACCTGAAAACGGATGACAGGAAGGAATCCAAATAAATATGATACGTAAAAGCGGTTCTTTACCACCGCCGGCATCTGACTGACCGGCAGAAGAAAGAACCGCTTTGCTCTTTATTTCAATATTTTCTGAAATCTCAGGTTGAATCCCGGAGATTACTTATTTCTGTAAATGATCTCATGACGTCCCGGACCGTTGGAAACCATCGTGATCGGGAATCCGATCTCTTTCTCGATAAACTCGATATAGTTTCTGCAGTTCTCCGGAAGATCATCATAATCCGTAATTCCGCGGATGTCACTCTTCCATCCCGGAAGTACTTCATACACCGGTTTCGCTTTTTTCAGCTTTGTTGTAACCGGGAAATCCTTTGTAACAACACCGTCGATCTCATATCCGACACAAACCGGGATCTCATCCAGATATCCCAGTACATCCAGTACGGTGAATGCCACATCCGTAGTACCCTGGATCCGGCATCCGTAACGGGTTGCCACACAGTCAAACCAGCCCATTCTGCGCGGACGGCCTGTTGTTGCTCCGAACTCTCCGCCGTCACCTCCGCGTCTTCTTAACTCATCCGCCTCATCGCCGAAAATCTCGCTGACGAATTCTCCTGCGCCTACCGCACTGGAATATGCCTTTACGACTGTTACGATCTTCTTTATCTCATACGGCGGAATGCCTGCGCCGATGGCGCCGTAGGCAGCCAGTGTCGAAGAGGATGTTACCATCGGATAGATACCGTGGTCCGGATCCTTCATGGATCCCAACTGGCCTTCCAGAAGGATGTTCTTTCCTTCCTTTACGGCATCGTACAGGAATGCGGAAACATCGCATACATACGGTGCAACCATCTCCTTATATTCCATCAGGGTTGCATATACCTCATCCACGGTAAGGAGCGGTTTCTTATACAGATGCTCCAGCAGAACATTTTTCTGTGCGATCACACGGCTGATCTTGTCCTTCAGGGAAGCCTCGTCAGCGAAAAGCTCACTGACCTGGAAACCGATCTTCGCATATTTATCTGAATAGAACGGAGCAATTCCGGACTTGGTGGATCCGAAAGACTTTCCTGCCAGACGTTCCTCCTCATACGCATCGAAAAGGACATGATAAGGCATAACCATCTGTGCCCGGTCGGACACAAGGATCTTCGGTGTCGGAACACCTTTTTCTTCTATATCCCGGATCTCATTAAAAAGCTTGGGGATATCCAGCGCCACACCGTTTCCGATGATGCTGGTGGTATGATCATAAAAGACGCCTGACGGCAGGGTATGCAGCGCAAACTTTCCATAGTTGTTGATAATGGTATGTCCTGCATTTGCTCCACCCTGAAAACGGATGATGATATCCGAAGTCTCCGCAAGCATGTCAGTGATCTTGCCTTTTCCTTCATCTCCCCAATTTGCTCCTACGATTGCTGTAACCATAGCTCTTCCTTTCTGCACGGTTTTCTTTGAATCATAATTCTGCCTCTCAGGTTCATAGCCTACACATTATAGCCTAATGAACCACGGAAGTAAAGAGTGATTTTTATGTCAGATAACGGATCACAAAGGTACTGCCCTTCCCCCGTGTCGAGGAAACAAGCACCTTTCCTTCTCCGGCTTCCACGATGCCGGACGCCAGGGAAAGTCCGATGCCGACCGATTCCCTTTTGGCATTTTTTGCTCTGTAAAAACGTTCGAAAATGTGCGGCAGATCCTCTTCCGGGATCCCTTCGCCCTCATCACGGATGGTCAGTTCCTTAAATACCGATGTACTCCGCATGGAAAGATATACCTTGGAGCCTGCCCGTGAATGCTCGATGCAGTTCTTCAGAATGTTACTGATGGCTTCCAGCTGCCATGCAGCATCCCCTGTCATTACCGCCTTCGGCAGTGTTGCCGGATCCACTTCTTCTCCGCCCGGTTCTTCCTCCCAGACGATGCTTACACCTGCGATCTCCGAAAGGATGCCGAGCTTCTTCTCCGCCTCCCGGGCCACCTCCAGAAGATCCATTTCCTCGTTCTTCATTTCCACGGCACCCGCATCGATCCGGGCAAGCTTCAGCAGCGTCTGTACCAGGGATGAAATCCACTCCAGCTGCATACTGCATTCCTTCAGGAATTCCTTCCGGAGTTCCGGCGGCATGTCCGGGTCATCGATCATGTTGTCCAGATTGATCCGGATGGAAGCAATGGGGGTTTTCAGCTGATGGGAGATATCCGCCAGCCAGCGGGTCATCTCGTCACTCTTCTTCCGGGATTCATCCACCGCCGTCCGTAGCAGCTGAGTCACTTTGAAAATGTCGCTCTGCAGCATGGACAGTTCATTCTCTTCCGAATATCCGATATCCAGATTGTAGGTACCCTTATTCAGTTCCTCAAAATATTCCTGCAGTTCCTCTACCCTGCGGCGGACCCTTCTTCGATGGAACACATAGACCAGGAAAAACCCACCGCCCGTAATTACGATGATGGCAGCATTGTACCAGATGAGACGTCTCAGCAGTTCATTTCCCTTTTCGGCAAAATAATCATCATCAAATCCGTATTTTGTGAGAAGGCTTTTTCCCTCTTCCCAGGTTCCCTTGCTGACCGTTCCGCCTCTTACCAGCTGGATCAGCTCCGAGTCAGACAGATTCGGCGCATTCGTCCGTATGATGCCCACCAGTTCCTCGATATACTTTTTTTCTTCCAGCCTGTAATCCCGGACCAGAACCACATTTCCGAACATCAAAAGAATTGCCAGCAGTAGCAGGAACGCCGCTGCTGACAACCACTTCAGATGATAGTTTTTCGTTGATATCTTATTCTTTGTCATATCTACCGGTTTTTTAGTTCTTTTTCTGATTCCCGCTTACGGCACGGGTTACACATCCGCCTTTTCCCGCCTGCGTCACGGCACGGGTTACACATCCACTCTGTATCCCACACCCTTCACGGTACGGATCACATCCGACTCCCCGAGCTTCTCGCGGACCCGCTTGATATATACGGTAAGTGTATTATCCTCAACAAAATTTCCTGCCATGTCCCAGATCCGTTCCAGGATCTGCTCCCGGGTAAGGGTCTGTCCCGCATTCTGCATCAGCATCAGAAGGATCCGATACTCCAGCTGCGTGAATTCCACTTCATTCCCCTTCACAAAGACCTGATCCTTTTCCACGTCGATCTCCACATCTCCCGCGGTCAGGCGTTTCTTTGTCTTTCCCGTACGGCGCAGTACCGCGTCGATCCGGGAGATCAGCTCCCGGTTCCGGAAGGGCTTCAGGATATAATCATCGGCACCCAGTTCAAAGCCCATCACCACATCATTTTCCTCATCTCTTGCGGTCAGGAAGATGACCGGGATATCCGTCTCTTCTTTCAGCTGCTTGCAAAGATCAAATCCGCTTCCGTCCGGCAGATTCACATCCAGCACTGCCACATCAAACTGCATACGGTTCAGACGGTCATCCGCCATATGCTTTGACATGCAGACCACCACCTCATATCCGGCCTGCTCCAGTGTATACTGGAGACCACGTATGATCATCGGACTGTCTTCAACAAGTAATAGCTTTAGTTTCATTTATCTTCTCCTTCACACCCATTAATAATTCTGTCTTCGGATCGTATCGATAATATTCTGTTTCCGTATCTTCCGGATAGAGGACCACATGACGATCGTCACCATAAGAACCACTGCCACGGCCGAGATCAGAATGGACATCCACGGAATCTGAAATCCGTAATCATACCGCCTCTTGATCACCAGATGCACCATATACGACAGGATCAGTCCGAGGGGAATACCGATCATCAGCGCCCGCACGGAATACAGGATTCCCTCTGACCGTATCATCCATCCGAATTCCTTCCTTGTCATACCGATGGACTGCAGCATGGCAAATTCACGGCGACGGAGATTCATATTTGTATTGATGGTATTCAGTACATTTGTAACGCCGATCAGTGAGATAACAATGATGAACCCGTAAAGGAAGATCTCTACCACCAGGATCATCCTGTCATTTGTCTGTTTGATCTGCTCGAAATTGTTAACGGTCATACCGTTTTCGTCGTCCGGTCTGTTTAATGCATCAATGTCCTTTTCCGTGACATCCGCATCCTTCGCATCGATGTAAAGCTGTCCCAGATATGCATCTGCCGGAAGCTTCTCGAAGTGGGATTCACTGACCAGGAACAACACACCGCCGTACGAGTGAAAGGCCGAAGCGATTCCTACCGGAAGACCGTCCTCATCCACCAGCTTTGCGACGGTCACGGAAGTCTCCTTCCATTCCTGGTCCGGCATTCCGGCTTCCTCTTCCTCTTCAGAGAGTTCGATATAATGGTCCACATAGGAAAATGTCACCTTGTCACCGGGTTCGATATTTGTCGCACGCCTGTATCTCTTAACCTCTTCCAGATCATAGTATATATCACGATCCGCAAGGATTGCAACCCCGGAAGGATCCACGTTGTCGAGCCCGAGGCGTTTCAGATAAGCCGAAAAATCCTTTTCCGGAATGATGTAATATGAAAAGTTGATTTCTCCGTCCTCAATTCCGGATGCAGCATCCCGGTATTCGTCCGCACAATACTTTTTCGCATCCAGTTGCATCCGGGCCTCAAATGCGTAGACGGAGTCCCTGATACCGGGAAGTGCCCGTACCTTCTGATAGTAACCCCGGCCGGTCTTTAAACCTTCTCCGACCCTTTCTCCGTTATACATAACCAGAAGATTGGTGTCATATTTCGTATAAGCTTCTCCAACCAGCCGCTTTCCGTATCCGACAAAGCCGGAAATGGCAATGAATACGGCAACTGCGATCACAAGAGATACTACGGTGGTTCTGTATTTCTTCCGGCTGCGTTTCAGGTTCTTTTCCGCGATCACGCCTCCGATACCGAACAACTTTCTGGTAATCTTTCTGCATTTCAGATGCTTTTCATCTGCGACGATATCACTTCCTCCGCGGATGATCTCAATCGGATTGATCCTGGTTGCCGCCCTGGCCGGCCGGAACGCCGCCAGGAAAATGGTTACTGCAGAAAGCAGGATTGTGAGAGCCACAACCCAGAGCGGGAAAGTAAAGATCATCTCCATGGACATAAGATCGCCCACAAGAAGGTTCACGATCTGATCCAGTATCCAGATAGCCACGGCTCCCAGCAGGATCCCCAGGGTTGTTCCGATTGCAAAGATATATGCCGCTTCCCGAAGAACGATTCCCCGGATCTGCCGTTTCGTGGCCCCTACACTCACCAGCATACCCAACTGCATTTTTTTATCTTCCACGGAAATGCGGAACGCGTTCGAGATCACAAAGATACTGGTTCCCACAATAATTAAGCTGATGATCAGTCCGAGACCCAGCACCATCTTCATGGACCGTTCACTGAAACCGCCTTCAAAACGTACCAGCATGCTTGTGGAGCAGTCATACATTCCACCCATCTCATCCAGTGTTCTTGTGAGCCCTTCGGAGATTTCATCGAAACGGGACGGTTTGTCAAACCTGCAATATACCTTCGTGTATTTCCCTTTATAATCATTAACCCTGAGAAAACATGCGTAAACCCTTTGACCGTAACCGGTGATGCTGTAATTATCCGCTACGATCCCGACAACGGTATATTTCTTTTCGCCGGTGATCCCAAACTCCTCGGTCTGCGAAAACTCCCAGCCGTTGTACGGCATCCGGCTTCCATCCGATGACGTATAATATCTGTCCCCGACGGTATAGGAAACCGAATCACCTACCTTTGGTGCCCCGTCCTTTTCGGAATAGCTTTTGGTGATCACGATCTCGGATTCCTTTTCCGGAAGTCTTCCCTCCAGCGTTCTCACATTCAACTGGGAAAATGCCATGTCATTCAGACCATAGAATGTTAAATACTGTCCGTCCTCGTTTTTCTCACCGAGTTTTGAGAACTCCAGGCACTGTGACACACCGGACTTTTCCACATGCGCGTTGTTTACCAGCACTTCGTACTGGTCCTGCCTCTCCACGCCGAACTCCATATGCCAGTCGCCCTGATTCTTCTTATAATCCGCAACGATGGATCTCTGCAGCGTTGCCACCATTCCCACCACGGTACAGACCAGAGCGGTACTGAGGATAACACCGACAATGGTCACGATGGTCCGCTTCCGGTTCCTCGTAAGATTCCGTCTTGTAAAGTTCTTTATCACGTTCACTGAAATGATCCCCCTCTATCCCCTCTTGACATCCTTCTTGATCTTTCCGTCCCGGATCGTGATCACGCGCTCTGCCTGCGCCGCGATCTCCAGATCATGGGTAATCATTATGATGGTCTGACCGGTGGACTGGTTTGCCCGCTGAAGAAGGGCAACGATCTCATCACTTGCCTTCTTGTCAAGATTTCCGGTGAGCTCATCCGCCAGGATGATTGCCGGCTGGTTCACAAGAGCCCGTCCGATGGCAACCCTCTGCTGCTGTCCTCCGGACATCTGACTGGGCAGATGATGCTCTCTCCCCTCAAGACCGAGGATACGGATCAGTTCCGCAAGTTTTTCCGGCTGTACACTCTTTCCGTCCAGGTCACAGGGGAGACAGATATTTTCCTCCGCCGTCAGGACCGGGATCAGGTTGTAGAACTGATAGATCAGTCCCACCTGTCTGCGCCGAAAAACTGCCAGGGTATCATCATCCTGCTGATAGAGGTCCTGGCCATCAATAAATACTTTTCCGGAAGTCGGACGATCCACACCGCCAAGGAGGTGGAGCAGTGTGGACTTTCCGCTTCCGGATGCTCCTACAATACAAAGAAATTCGCCTTTCTCCACGGAAAAACTCACATCATCCACAGCGCGGACCTCTGTCTCGCCTTCTCCGTAGATTTTCGACAAATGCTCTACTCTTAAGATTTCCATTTTTTTCTCCCAACCTTTACCAATTTACGACTCCACGGGTGAGTATATCGGATCAAAGTGACAATAAAGTGACTCTTTTCCATTTTTTAAAAAAAGGGGACAACCAAAGCTGTCCCCTTAAACGCGGTATTACGCATATCCGTCATTAAACATTGATTTCCGCTGTCAGTCCCAGCAGTTCCTTATTTTCATCCAGTACCGGCCGGATCACCTCTGCAATAAACTCCTCTGTCTGCTGGGGAGCACGTCCCACATAAAGCCGGGGTTCCATCAGACCCTGCAGTTCCTCCAGGGAACGGTGGAATGCCGGATCCGCTGCGATCAGCTCCAGAAGATTATTTGCCTTTCCTTCCTGTTTTACCATACGTCCAGCTTCCATGGAGTAGGTACGTATCTTCTCATGCAGCTCCTGACGGTTTCCACCTGCCTTTACTGCATCCATCATGATATTCTCGGTTGCCATGAAAGGAATCTCTTCCATGAAACGCTTTGTGATCACCTTGTCATAAACCACCAGACCGTCTACCACATTCAGATACAGATCCAGGATGCCGTCGATGGCCAGGAAGCCCTCCGGAACGGAAAGGCGCTTATTTGCGGAATCATCCAGTGTACGCTCAAACCACTGGGTAGAAGCCACCAGTGCCGGATTCAGCGCATCACTGATCACATAGTCCGCAAGGGATGCGATCCGCTCGGAACGCATGGGATTTCTCTTATATGCCATAGCGGAGGAACCGATCTGATTCTTCTCGAAGGGTTCTTCGATTTCCTTTAAATGCTGCAGGAGACGGATATCATTTGTGAATTTATGTGCACTCTGCGCGATGCCGGACAGTACATTTAATACCCGGGAATCCACTTTACGGCTGTAGGTCTGGCCGGATACGGGATAAACCCCTTTGAAGCCCATCTTCTCCGCGATCCGCTCATCCAGACGGCGTACCTTTGCATGGTCCCCGTTGAACAGTTCCAGGAAGCTGGCCTGTGTTCCGGTGGTTCCCTTGGAACCGAGAAGCTTCTGCTGGTCGATCATGTAGTCCACATCACAGAGATCCAGATAGAGATCATGCAGCCAGAGTGTTGCTCTCTTTCCCACGGTAGTCGGCTGTGCCGGCTGGAAATGTGTGAATGCAAGTGTCGGCAGGTCCTTATATTTCAGAGCAAAGGATGCCAGCTCATTCATGACGTTAAGCAGCTTCTTCCGAACCAGCTGAAGCGCTTCGGTCATAAGGATCACATCCGTATTGTCTCCCACATAGCAGCTGGTGGCACCCAGATGAATGATCCCGGCTGCCTTCGGGCACTGCTGCCCGTAAGCATATACATGGGACATTACATCATGACGTACTTCCTTCTCTCTTGCCT
>CADBOV010000195.1 GCA_902796385.1 uncultured Lachnospiraceae bacterium | reverse complement strand
TCATATACCATATCGTTCTCCAGCATCATAAAGTTTACTATTATCCAATTTATAGTATAACACGAACCCCGCCATTAGGCAAAATCTCTCTGCCTAGTGACGGGGTCCTCTACGTTTATCCGTGAAGAATCGGTGATATTTTCTTATAAATCAGCCATGTGATCACAACTGAAATCATTCCTTTTACAAAGGTGAAAGGAACATTGAACAGTAACAGGCACTGCCATAAATCCGTTAAATGTGGTCCATGAACAACCGAAAGAATCACATTGTATGCGTCGATAATCACATCTCTTGGCATAAAATTCTCATAGAACGGATAAACTATGAAAAGATTGATCGGGAAGCTTAACACAGCCATTGCCACTGCACCTATCACCGAACCAACCATTGCCACTTTCTTGCATTTATTCTTCTTATACATGATGCCGGCCGGCAGTACAAAGATGGCACCAAAAAGGAAGTTACACAACTCTCCTACAAAGCCGGACTGTGATGCAGCCAGATGCAGAATATTTTTGATAAATTCAATCAACACGCCACATACCGGTCCTAAAGAAAATGCGCCTAACAGAGCCGGAAGATCCGAAAGGTCCAGCTTGACAAAGCTTGGCATAACCGGTACCGGAAGTTCAAAATACTGTAATACGAATGCCACTGCTGACAGCATCGCTGTAATCGTAATGTAACGGATACGAATACTTGTCTTGTTTTCCACCTAATGCTCCTTTACCTGCAATGCTTAATCCAGTTTCAATCCAGACAACAAGTCTCCCAGACTGCTTCCGAAGGAACCCTTGGACGCACCCTGACCTGTCCCCTTTCTGGAAGGGGTATTCTTACGACGATGATCTGCCTTCTTTGCGTTGTTCCTGTTGTTGGAACGGTTGCCGGAAGGACGACGCTCCTTCTTTGCCGCCGGCTTCTCCGCCGCCTTCTCACCATCCGCCTGTTGATCTCCCTGACCAATTCGCATGGTAAGCGCAATTCTTTGCTTTTTCACATCAACCTCAAGAACTTCCACATCCACAATATCACCGACTGACACTGCCTCTAACGGGTGGGAAATATATTTCTGTGTCATATGGGAAATATGCACAAGTCCATCCTGATGCACACCGATATCAACAAAGGCACCAAAGTCTACGATATTACGCACGGTTCCCTTCAGAACCATTCCCGGCTTAAGATCCTCCATGGAAAGGACATCACTGCGAAGAATCGGCCGCGGCATATCCTCACGCGGATCTCTTCCCGGCTTCTCCAGCTCTTTTAAAATATCCGTCGATGTAGGAAGTCCCACACCAAGCTGCTCAGCCAGCTCTTCCAGCCCCTTCTTTTTCGCATCGGAGGTCGCATTCTGAAGTCTTCCCGCTGTAACATCCTCCTCGGTATAGCCAAGGATGGAGAGAAGCTGATCGGTTGCCTTATAGCTTTCCGGATGAACACCGGTATTATCCAGTGGATTCTTACCGCTTCTGATGCGAAGGAAACCGGCACACTGCTCGAAGGCCTTCGGTCCAAGCTTGCTTACTTTCAAAAGCTGCTTACGATCGGTAAACTGTCCGTTCTCTTCACGATAGGCAACAATATTCTTGGCAACAGCCTTACTGATACCGGATACGTAGGATAAAAGCGGAGCGGATGCCGTATTCAGATCCACACCTACCTTATTAACCGAATCCTCTACCACACCGGACAGGGCTTCACTTAACTTCTTCTGGTTCATATCATGCTGATACTGTCCCACGCCAATGGACTGCGGATCGATCTTAACAAGTTCTGCCAAAGGATCCTGAAGACGACGGGCAATTGATGCCGAGCTTCTCTGTCCCACATCAAAATTCGGGAATTCTTCTGTCGCCAGCTTACTTGCGGAATACACGGAAGCTCCCGCTTCATTTACGATCACATACTGTACCGGACGGCTTGCCTCTTTGATAATTTCTGCAATGATCTGCTCTGATTCACGGCTGGCTGTTCCATTCCCACAGGAAATCAAATCAATCTGATACTGATCGATCAGTTTCTGAACCACCTTCTTCGCCTCGTCCACACGGTTCTGCGGTGCCGTCGGGAAAATAACGGTTGTATCCAGTACCTTACCCGTTGCATCTACCACGGCAAGCTTACATCCTGTTCTAAAAGCCGGATCCCATCCAAGCACATTCTTACCTACGATTGGAGGCTGCATCAGAAGCTGCTTTAGATTCTCGCCGAAGACATGGATCGCTCCATCCTCTGCCCGCTCTGTCATATCATTTCGAATCTCGCGCTCAATAGCAGGAGCAATCAATCGGCTATAGGCATCCTGACATACATTCTCAAGAGTCGCTGTTGTATTCGGGTTGTTTGCTGTAACAACCTGCTTTTTCAGATATGTTAAAATCTCCTCCTCCGGAGCGCCAACCTTGACAGAAAGAAAACCTTCTTTCTCTCCTCTGTTGATTGCAAGGACACGGTGTCCCGGTAATCCTTTCAGCTTCTGGTCAAAGGCGTAATACATCTCATATACGCTCTCTGCCTTCTCATCTCTTGCAGAAACAATCAGATGTCCCTGCTCTACGGTCAGCTCTCTGATTCTGGTTCTGTAATCTGCCGTATCCGAGATCTGCTCTGCAAGAATATCCATAGCGCCGGCAATGGCATCCTCTACAGTATGAACGTCGTTCTCCGGATCTGCAAACGGAAGCGCAACCTTCTCCAGCGGATCTGTTATATTCTGCTGGGCAATTAAAACAGCAAGGGGCTCAAGGCCTCTTTCCTTCGCGATGGTTGCACGGGTTCTTCTCTTCGGACGGAACGGACGATACAAATCATCCACAGCCACCTGGGTCTGTGCCTCTAAAATCTCTTTCTTTAACTCTTCTGTTAAGAGTCCCTGCTCCTCTATCGAAGAAATGACCTGTTGCTTCTTCTCTTCGAGATTACGTAAATAGGTAAGTCTCTCTCCCAGAGCACGAAGCTGCTCATCATTCAAACCGCCTGTTGCCTCCTTACGGTATCGGGCAATAAACGGGATGGTATTCCCCTCATCAATCAACTTAACAGCCGCTTCCACCTGGCTTACTTTCACTGCCAGCTCTGCTGCGATCTTAGCATTCATATCCATAATAACGAATATCTCCTTAATGTGTAAAATCTATCGGATTCGATTTTAACAAAAAAGCCCCTGCCCCACAAGTCCGGGAGCAGGAGCTTCACCATATCAAGCTTCTCTTCGTAAAAATCCCAATTCTAAACGGCTGCATCCGCATGCAGTCCAAGATTCAGCATTCCGTGAACCGCCTTCTTCTGCTTCTCGTAAGGATTCCCTCCGTTCTTCGGAATGGCGATTGCTTCCGACGTCTCACCGCCGGATACATAGACCCTGCCACATTCCGGGCAGACTGCCGTATGAATCGACACACCGACACTGAGGACCCTACCGTCTTTCTGTGCTGCCTTTACATAAGCATTGGCTACATGTTCTCCCTCATGGGCACGAACAGCTGACGCTGCCGCCTGAGGCGAAATATGTGTAGCAGCCTTATAGGAGACATTCTCATCCGATCCGTCCTGATATTTCCGGTTCTTACAAGTCTCACATTCTGCAGGGGAAGAGTGCCTTCCCGCTTTCTTTACCTCATCCTGCCCCGGCTCCTCTGCTGAATTGTCCAGGACTCCTACATGTGAGCGATAGGCCCCATAAATACCAGCTGAAGCCGAATAACCATTTTCAATTACTATTGCCACAGATCCCTTCCTTTCTCATGAAACCGAAAAGGGCGGTGAATACACCGCCCCCAATCTATATTCTTAGTATAACAGAACGCCTCACTTTTTACAATCTGTAAAGCAACAAAAGACCAACCTGTGCTATTATAAATCTTATCATCTATTTACGAAAGGAGCTGTATTCCTTATGACAATACCTTTGATTGTGATCGGACTTCTCGTCCTGATTCTTTTGGGCACCACCCTGGGTATCTCTTTCAGTTACGCTTACTTTATCACGCATCCGGCCACCGAGTCCAAAGAAGACAGTATCAAGAAATTAAACCGGCTGGACGAAAGCCTCTGGGACTTTTTTACAGAAGTCTCAAAAGAAGAATGGAACATTCCCTCTTTTGACAACTACCTCCTTCACGGGACACTGCTTACGCAGGAGAAGCCCTCTTCTTCCTACGTTATTATCACCCATGGTTATACCGCCAGCCGCTACAGCAGTATCCGCTACGCAAGGATCTTCTACCGGCTCGGCCTGAATGTCTATCTTTACGACTTAAGAGGTCACGGCGCTAATGCTCCCGCGCCCTGCACCATGGGTTCAAAGGAGCACCGGGATATCCTTGCCATCACAGATGCACTGTATGAGCGCTTCGGAAAAGAGATCTCCATCGGTCTTCACGGAGAAAGCCTTGGCGCCTCTTCCACTCTGCTGGCCCTTGCTCTTCGGCAGGATTATCGCTTTGCCGTGGCAGACTGTGGTTTTTCCGATTTAGGACAGCTGATGCACTACCAGGCCCGTCACCGGCTTCATCTCCCATCCTTCCTTGCGTCCTGCGCATCCCGGGCATCCGTTCTTGTCAATGGATTTTCCTTTGCAGGTATTCGCCCTATGGATGCCATGAAAAGCAATCAGGTTCCCCTCCTTTTTATCACCGGCGCCTGCGATGACTTCATCCCGGTCTCTATGACAGAAGACCTTTACAAGGCGGATGCCGGAGAAAAAAAGGAACTGCATCTTTTCCCGGGAGCTGTCCATGCGAAATCCTACGCTTCAGATCCCCTTCGCTACCAAACCTGCATCCAGGATTTTATCCACGAGGTGACACTATGAATCTGATTCGACGACTTATCTCTTCCCACTGTCTGTTCTACCGTGTCACCGGACTCTACTGTCCGGGAT
>CADBOV010000194.1 GCA_902796385.1 uncultured Lachnospiraceae bacterium | reverse complement strand
CCCACTGTGTATTATCATTTCCGTCGGTTCTTCCGATAAACTTTGCACGGGATGCATTTTCGATCATTGCATCAAATGTGTATTCTCTCAGATTCCCTGCTGCAACGTAAGCCTTAACATCCTCCAGCTCCGTCTCATCGACATTCTTCGGAAATCTCTGCTCCGTAACTCTCTCCTGCCATCCCACATATCTGTGACCCGTGCCGGGGACAAGCGGGAATGCATCCAGTCTGCTGAAATCGTCACTGACGATTGCTTTCGCCGGATCGGTTTCAAGTTCGGAGACCTTGATATACAGACGGAACGTCTTGCTGTTGTATCCAACGAAATCTGCCAACGGACCGGCATCCAGGATAATATCCTTCTTCGTTGTAACATTTCCGTGGAAGAGCAGATTTTCAGCCACATCATCCGAGAGACCGGAGGTGAAAACCAGTTCCCATACTTCTTCCGGTGTGGAATAAATCTTCAGTTTTCCTTCATCCGTATACTCATAGCCTTCTGCCATCACGCGTCCCCATCCACTCTGCTCGCAGCCTTCTGCGGGGTGAACGGTATACTTTGTAAGCAGAGATGCCCAGTCTGATCTGTGCAGGTCAGTCTGATCCATATCTGCGTTATCGGCATAGGTCATATCCCATGAATTAAGATATTTACGGAAGGTAACCACTCTCTCATATTCTTTCGCGTCTTCACTTCCGAAATAAAGCGTATCACGGTTCTTTACGGCAAACGTCACCTGACGTTCCTGGACTTCTTTCTCCACCTGCGGATAAAGGTCCCGGACCGTATCATTCAGAATATTCTTTATTGCCTTGTTATCAACCGTTCCGTCGATGATCGAACCGAAGGAATACCTGGTTCCATGTCCGTCATCCCAGACCAGATTGTTTAACTTCTTCTTCAGGCTTTCTTCTTCAACACCCTTCAGAACAAAGCCTTCGGTCGCAAGATTTAAAGAGTAGACCTTTTCAACACCGCCCACCTTCTTTGCGATCTGATTATAATCAGTCCACTCCGAAGACACATTTACGATATTCCCTTCTTCCAGAGTGAAGGTAAATGTCACTTCCAGTTCTGTCAGCGGGTCACTTCCGTCTCCTGCATCAAAATAGATACCCGGATGATACACACCCTGGCTGTCGGTATCACCGAACCCGTGTAACACGACCTTTTTCTGCGTCGTGGAAGCATTCTCCGTCCATTCATAATCATCCTGCTTGGTGCGGCTTGCCTGATATGCGGTATCGCTGTCTGCTTCCGTGAAATCCCACATATGAAGACCGGAAACACTCTTTGCTGCAAGATAAGCCGCATACTCTTCAGAGTCTGTCATCTCCTCTTCGCTGTCAAATACGACCCACTCCGATCCGTCATAAACAGCGCACATGTAATCCTTGCCCGAGCCTTCGACACCGTCTCTGTAGCAGGCATATGTAATGGTATATGCGGGGATATTACCCGATGTGGCTTCCGTTTTCTTAAGAACCGAATCATCTCTCTCCGCATTCGGATAATCGCTGTCTACAAGCGTTTTCGCGGTACAGATATCAAATGTGGTTCCATCCGCTTTTGCCAGTTCCTTTGCCTTTGCCCTTCGCTCCGGCGTAAGCTTGTTTCCGCCTTCATTGTACAGTTCGGTAAGTGCTGACTGAGACGCGGTAAGTGCTTCCTGCGCCTTTGTGCTGATCTCTTTTTTCTTTGAACTGTCTATATAACCCAGAAATGCCGGAATAGCCACAGCCGCCAAAACTGCAAGGACAGCAAGCACCACAATAAGCTCCACCAGAGTGAAGCCATCATGTCTTCCCGATTTAAAAATCCTGCGTATCCGGTTTCCCGGTTCTTTTCTTTCTATCTTCATACGCACGCCCTCACAATAAGATCCAAAAAGGTATAAAACAACAAAATGGGCAAACTACCCCTATGCTATCATTCAACTTATACTTATGCCGATTTTATCACAGTTTATGGGCATATGCAAGAAACCGCCCTTCTTTGTTCATAATTATTTCATAAATATCTTTGTAAAAATTTACCAAAAATACACAAAATCGGAGTCTCAGTATCCGAGACTCCGATTTTTCATATTATCCTGTTTTTTTCCTGCTTTTCTGTCCGCTCTGCTTCGAAGGATTCTCCGTCCTTCGACCGGCTCTGCTCCGGATGATCCTCTATTCTTCGACCGGCTCTGCTCCGTAAAGTTCCTCGTCATCGACCGGTTCCGGAACGGACAGATTCTGACTCATGAGAAGCTCCTGCATGGCAGCCACGGTACCGATCATCATGAGGAATTCCACTTCCCAGACAGCCCCGTAGCTGACCAGCCAGGAAGAGATCACGATCAGGATCACCAGCATGACGCGGGCCGTGATCCGCGAAATGAAATCCGTCTTTTCCGCCACCACATCCGTTCCGCCGATGGCAAAACGATAGGTCAGCGCGGGGATCAGCACCCCGATCAGGAATGCATCCAGAAGGAAGATGGATCCCATCAGCAGTGATCTGGTACAGAGCCATACCGTAACCAAAAGGACAACCACCGCAAGGATGATCCGTCGGAACCGTTTCTTTTCTTCCTCTGCTCCGGTTCTCTCGCCCGGGATCAGACGGAGTACGATCGTCAGGATTGCCGCAATGAACATGAAAATGTATGCACGGAAACGGTTCTTTGCATCATGTATCACCGAAAAGGAAAGTATGGCGATCAGTACAGCCGCGGAAAATGCCAGTATCCGCGCCGCAAGGTAGAAGGCGGGATGTGCATCTCCCCGGGGCGTCAAAGCATCCTCTTCTGCGGATTTCTCCTCCGAAGCATCCTCCTTCGCGGATTCCTTCACTGCAGATTCCGCCACGCCGTCCGGCGCTTCCTCTCCGGATTCTTCTTCGATACCCATATCAACAATTATGTTAACCACTTCCATCTGATCCGTCTGATCAGATTTCCCATCTTTATCAGCCTGATCTGCCTGATCCGCTGCGAATGCATAATCCTCAGCTTCCTGCTTCCTTCTCTTCTCTTCTTCCTCCTCCGGCGTGGGACTTTCCTCCCCGTCCTCTAACGGGATCCGGAAAAACTGCAGATATAATTCCCGCTCATAAACCAGACTTCCTATGGTGAAAAGAAGCATGACCGTCACCGGAACCGGCATTCCCAGATCCACATAGAGTTCCGGAACCAGTGCCAGGGCTAAGGAACCTGCCAGCCAGACTGCCGCGACCGGAATGCGGAATACAGCCTTACTCTTCTTTTCCGGTGCAAAATGATGCTCGAGCCATGTTCTGAGGAGTAATAAAAGGACGATCAGCAGACCTCCCCAGATGGCTTTCCCACGAGGCAGGTCATATTCCAAAGCACGCGCCATGATATCCCCTGCGGCATAGCCGGCCCCGGCCTGCAGCAGCAGAGAGAAACCAAAGACAATTATCATCCAGATCATAACAAATCCTCCGTGCGCCGGATCAGAATCTGATCACTCCGATCGCCATGAGAAACAGTATCAAAAGCAGAATGGGCGTTACTATGGTAACCATTCCGATGTACAGTTTTTTTCTCAGAAGTTTTTCCCCGTTCTTCGTTACCTCGTCTATCACCGTCTTCGGTTTCAGGATCCAGCCAACCAGAATACAGGTTGCGATTGCAACCACCGGCATCAGAACATTGTTACTGATATAATCCAGGAAATCCAGGATCTGGGCACTTCCGCCCGGAGCTGTATTCGGCAGCCTTGTTTCGAAATAAAAAAGATTATATCCGAGACATACAACCACACCGATCACCAGAGCAATCCCCACTTCGATGCAGGTTGAGGTGCTCCGCTTCCATCCGAACTTGTCGATCAGACTGGATACGATCGCTTCCAGGATCGAGATTGCGCTTGTCAGTGCGGCAAAAAGAACCATGGCAAAGAACAGGGTACCGATCACGGTTCCCACCGTTCCCATTTCCGCAAATACCTTCGGAAGCGCAACAAACATCAGGGACGGCCCCGCCTGCATTCCTTCCACTCCCTGGAACACGTAAACCGCAGGAATGATCATGATACCTGCAAGAAATGCAACAACCGTGTCGAAGATCTCGATCCGGTTTACGGATTTTACCATATTTGTATCATCCGGCACGTAAGAACCATATGTGATCATGATACCCATCGCGACGCTGATACTGTAAAACAACTGTCCCAGCGCATCCATCAGGGTGGTAAAGAAGCTTTTCGGCGTTACATTTTCCAGATCCGGAACCACATAGACCTTCAGTCCGTCCATTCCGGTCACGGTTTCCCCGTCAGCGTTGGTCTTGCTGAGCGTCAGGGAATAGATCGCAATTGCAACCACCAGCACCAGCAGAATCGGCATAAGCACCTTGGAGAAACGTTCGATTCCTTTTTCAACGCCCACAAAAACAACGAGCGCGCACGCACCCAGGAAGATCGCCGTAAACAGGATCGGTTCCACGTGGCTTGTGATAAATCCGCCAAAATAACCTTTTTCCGTGGCTGCCTGACCCTGTCCGGTCAGAAATGCAATGAAATATTTTAATACCCATCCGCCGATCACGCAGTAATAGGGCATGATGAGGATTGGCACAATACATGCGATCCCGCCGATCCAGCCGGCTTTTTTATGGAGCTTGCCGTATGCGGTAAGCGGACTCTGTTTCGTCTTTCGTCCGATTGCAACCTCCGTTAAAAGAAGAGTAAATCCAAATGTAACTGCCAGCACCAGGTAGATCACCAGGAAAAGACCACCTCCGTCTTTTGCCGCCAGTGCAGGGAAACGCCAGATATTTCCAAGACCCACCGCACTTCCTGCGGCTGCCATTACAAATCCCAGTGATCCCCCGAAGGATCCTCTTTTCTTCTTTTCCATGTCAGAATGTTCCCCTTTGCTTATATGTTTTACTTGATGAAAACTGTTCTAATATCGTATCAAATGCACTGTTTTTTTTCAACTATATTTCCTTGCAGATCAAATTCTGCTTGCAACTTTTGCTCATTCGTTGTAGTATGTTATAGGTGTTGATCCACGGGATGTAGTTCAGGTGGTAGAACGCTTGACTGGGGGTCAAGAGGTCGCAGGTTCAAGTCCTGTCATTCCGATATCGTACATCCGATGTACATACAAAAAATCCGGTGCAGCAAGCTCCGGATTTTTTATTTCCCAATCCTACGATTTCTACGGGTTTTCATAATCGGTAACGGCGCTCACCTCTGCCGGCTTTTCTGCCGATCCTTCCGCCGCTTCCTGTTCCATCTCCTGTCCGTTTCCTTTCCGGAAGACGATCAGCTTGCTCAGCAGATAATTTCCGATGGTAACCACAACCTGAACGCCCAGCTTTACCAGCTTATCGTTCCAGCCGAGCACCGTTACCCCCAGGAACATCAGTCCCATATCGATCAGCAGCGTTCCGATGCGGGATGCGCCGAAGCTGGCTGCTTCTTTCACCCAGTGCGGATTCTTGCTCCCGAACACGAAGATCCGGTTTGCAAAATAAGCGAAGGTGACAGATGCGATCCAGGAAACTATATTTGCAGCCTGCAGCTGTACAGCCTCCTTCGGATCAAAGAAAAATGTAGCTGCCAGCGTATATGTTCCGAAACTGACCACGGTGGTCAGACCGCCGACGATCAGATACCGGATGATCTCTTCGTATTTTTTAAACAACTCTTTCATCTAAGACTGTTCCACCCTAATCTGTTTATTTCCGCCTTGCAACGATATATCTGGGACGACCTTTCACTTCCTCGTAAATCTTCGATATGTAATATCCTATGATTCCCAGCGCGATCATGATCACGCTACCCGTGAAGCACTGCAGGATGATCACGGTGGTAAAGCCTTCCACCGCCGTTCCCACAAAATGCTGCACCAGCGCGATGATCGTCAGTACCACGGAGATCAGGAACATGATCACACCGAGAAAGGTAACGATCTGCATCGGAAATGTGGTAAACGATGTGATATTTGTCATGGCATATTTGATCAGCGATCTGGTGGACCACTTGGAAACACCGGCCTCGCGCTCCTGCACGTCATAGCTGATCTGTGCCGTTTTAAAGCCCACCCAGGAAGAGAGTGCCCTGAAAAACGCTCCTTTTTCCGGAAGATTCTGCAGTACCAGAACCGCCTTCCGGTCCAGAAGCTTGAAATCAGAGGCCTGGCTCATATCAACTCCCGTGGATTTACTGATGATCTTGTAAAATGTACGTGCCGCGAATCCGTGAGCCGCAGTTTCATTTCCGCGATTGCTCTTTACGCCCTCGATCACCTCGTATCCCTGTTCCCACAGACGATACATGTCGATCAGTTTTTCCGGCGGATGCTGCAGGTCGCAGTCCAGCACGGCAACGCAGTCTCCTTCTGCCTCGGAGAGTCCTGCGAACATGGCCGCTTCCTTTCCGAAATTTCTTGAGAAGGAAACCCCGCGGATCCTTTCATCCCGGTCTGCAGCTTCACAGATCCGGTTCCAGGTTCCGTCCTTGGATCCGTCATCCACGAAGATCAGTTCAAAATTTATTTTATTGTCTGTCAGAACTCCCGCGATCACCTGGCCTGCACGAAGGATCATATCCTCTTCGTTATATGCAGGAACCACTACGGATAATAACGGTTCTTCCTTTTCACTCTTCATTTCATGAATCTCCCAAACAAGATTTCTTCTGAAAAATCTTTAAACAAAAATAAAGACCCGAAAGAATACAAAGTAGGATTATAGCATGAGTCAGCCTCATCCTGCAAGTCTTTCCGGTCTTTATTCTCAACCTTCTCTTACTTTTTTACTTTTTATCCGCGCATCATCCGGTGATCACGCAGTTCTTACCACTCTTCTTTGCCTTATACAGCGCATCATCCACACGCATGCAGAGCACGTCCGCATCTTCCCCGGGGATATACTCCGTAACGCCAAGGCTCATGGACTGGTTTCCGCAAAGCTCGAATTTGATCCCGGAGAATTCCTGCCGCATGATCTCCGCGATCTTTGCAGCCGCATCCTTTGTATATCCGGGCATCAGAACCATGAATTCCTCACCGCCCCAGCGTCCTGCCACGCAGCCCGCCGCATCCGATCCGATAACACGGTTCAGCATGTTCGCAAGACTGATCAGCACCTGATCTCCTTCCGCATGCCCGTAGGTGTCATTGACCTTCTTGAAGTCATCCACATCCATCATGATCAGCGATATGGGATTGCCGTCTTTTCCGGCACTCTTTGCCTGTTCTTCCTGCTTCACCGTTTCCGTGATCCTCCGCTGGATCTCCATACGGTTGAAAAGACGCGTCATACCATCGGAGATGGCTGCCATTCCAAGCTGCTGGTTTGCTTTTTCAAGTTCTTCCGTAGCTGCCTGGATAAAGGTTGCCAGACGGTTAACCATGGAAACACGACCTGAGAACTTGATTCCCGTATCATCCAGGGAAAGCTGCTCTCTCTGTCCGGGGATATTACCCTCCCGAAGAGCACCCACAACAAGCGTTACATTATGCTGATTCAAATGTTCATTTGTCCGGAGAAACTCACCGGAGGTAAAAAATCCCGACGTGGGCGCGATCAGCTGGAACGGGGAAGTCTCCCGGGAAACATCCGCTCCCCAGAAGGTCCGTCTTGCACCGCAGGAATAAAGCTTGATCACTTCCGGCGCAAAATCGTTCAGCTGGCGGATATTCTTCGCCACCTCCCGCAGGATGGTTTCCGGATCGCCATAGGAAATCCGGGCCAGATCGCCTTCATACATATCTGATGTCATCATCAGCGAACCATCCGGCAGACTGGCTGTCGGTGCACGGAGCAGGTCAATCCCGTTATGCTCAAAGATAAAGGGAAATTCCAGTGTATTGCTGAAGAAATCATCATCATTCTCAATATTCAGATATCTGTAGTAGGTTTCATATGCCGGACGGTTCTCGATCTCGTAAAGAACACTGCCCTTTACCTTCGTGATCTCAAGCGGTCTTCCCAGCGGCTTCCATCCCGTGATATATGTGGTATTTACATGCAGGTCTTCTCCGCCCATCAGCACAAAGATCACTCCGTGCTCTGCATAACCTGCCTCACTGGAGAAAACACAGGCCGTGTCTTCATTCATATCTCCGTTAAATGCTCCGCCGCCGTAGATGGCAATCTCTTTTTTTGCCGCCCTCAGCCGGTCCGAGAAACCTGTCATGGACATTCCGCGGATCGTCACCAGAAGCTCAACGGCAGAAACCCACGGATTGTCATCCAGCGCCCGAAGAACACTGTCCGTTACCTCCACCTCATTCTCTGTTGAAAGATCGTATTGCAGGATCTTAACACGTGTGGTCGGAAATTCAAAGACGGTACAGGTGATCGCGATTGTGCGCGATGACAACTCTCCGTTGATGATCTGACCGTTTGTGGAGCAGCCGAAGACCAGTGCATCCGGAAGTTCCTTCCGGATACATTTCATAATGTCATCAATCGCCTTCTCGTCCGGTGTTGTCGTAAAAACCTGGAAAACCATATTGGAAATGATCTTTGTCTTAGACCATTGTGATATCTTTCGAAGCTCTCGCATGAGAGAATCTCTGCCTTTATACCCAAACTGAAACTGACGCATAGACCTTCCTCCTCTTTTCCTGTTCCCCCCCTGTAGCGCAATCGCGGGAGTCCGCCGAACGCACCTACATTTTTATGATAAAATCTACAAATGTATGTGTCAAGTGCGAAAAAAGAGGATTCTTCAAATCCGGTTCTATGACAGTGACAGGTCAACGGAAAGACGGCTTACCAGCTGCGGGATCGTGGATTCGAAATCCACACCGTACCAGGGCTTCTCCGGATTTGTCATGGTTACACGGATCGTGTCGGCGGTGTAATCTGCCGCCAGCGCGAACGCCTTCTCCATGGAAAGACCGCGCATCAGCGCACCGACCGCAACGGAGGAGAACAGATCTCCTGTTCCGTGATAAGCAGCATCCACCCTGTCATTCTGATATACAAAATATTCGCCGGTCCGGGTATCCAGACCATAGACTCCCGTACGTCCTTCACTCAGGGAAGCACCGGTCAGAACAACGATCTTTGAACCGAGCTTTGCCAGCTTGTCCAGGATTTCCTTAATGTATGCCTCATCATATTCTTCCTTATACTCCGTATCCGTCATGAAGCATGCCTCGGTCAGGTTCGGAACGATGATGTCCGCTGCGCCGCAAAGACCTGCATTTAACTTTGCATAGGATTCGTCGAAGGCCGGATACATTTTCCCGTTATCCGCCATAACCGGATCAATGAAGATCAGGGTGTCATCCGTCTTAAACATCTCGAAGATCTTCTTTGTGATCTCGATTTCTTCTGCGGATCCCAGATATCCCGTATAGATGGCATCAAATGTGATCCCTTCTTCCTTCCAGTGATTCACGATGGGCATCAACTGGTCCGTCAGATCCTTTACCGTAAAATTCTTGAACATCGTGTGTGTGGAAAGAACCGCAGTCGGAAGGATCACGGTTTCAACTCCCATGGCCGAGATAACCGGCAGTGCAATGGTAACGGAGCATTTTCCGAAACAGGAAATGTCCTGGATAGTCAGTACTTTTTTCATAAATGGTATTCCTCTCTTTGTTTCTGAATCAAATCGAGGGAGCGAACAAGCGCTCCCCCGATCAAATGAGCGATGAATGTATTATACACCCATCTGGTACTATTGAAATGTCCAGTTTTGTATTTTTTTATATGGTCAGTTTCCGGGCGGTCTGGTTCCGGTTTTCATATGACCGGTCCCGTCTCCTTTGTCACAGTTCACGGTCCTTCAGGAATTCTTCCGCCTGCTCCTTCGCCTTCGCGAAGAGCGTTCCGTTTTCATTCAGGATATGATCCTGCATGATGGCACGGATCTTTCCGGAAAGAGCCGCTGCACGGCGGAACAGACTGATATCCCCGGAGGCGTATTCCGTGAAGCTGGTTCCTCTTGCATCGATCACCTTCCGGAGTTCATCATTCATCATCACCATCCGCATATCCAGTCGTGTCAGCATCTGGAAATACCGCATGACAACCATGCTGATCTCCCGGTTCTGCTCTGTCTGCCGGTTAAACTGCTCCAGCAGCTCTTCTGACTTCTTCCGGTCCTTCTTTGCGTCCTCAGCCGCCTGCCGCGCATTTTCTCCCGGGATCATTTCCGCTGATTCCTTCGGGTAATCCGTATTCCAGAGTGTCCGTTCCAGGTCGGACATGCCTGTGGCATCCAGAAGGCTTTCCGTGATCCGGAGTGTATCCATCAGGATCACTTCCTTCATCCGGTTGTATGCATCCAGCAGCTCCGTCGTCTTCTCACAGGTCTTTTCCAGCTGAACGGCTGCAGCCATGGCATCTGCCGCTTTTCTTTCTGTTTCAAGTCCGAAAAATAAGAATGCCATACTTCTCACCCCCTCTGGATCATGATGTCTCTGGCGTATGCCGAGATGATCTGGACACGTTCCTTCAGATTCTTTATCTGGGGAAGCAGTTCCGGCTTTCCTTCCGCTTTTCCCTGCAGGAAGAGCAGTTCGCGTTCAGCCGCCGCTTTCGCCCGGAGCACCTGTTCCATCTGAAGGAAATCCTCCTCTTCGATCTCCATTCTCCGAACCGCTTCATCCACCAGTCTCCGCTCCGGATCCGTGTACTCCCGGTCTGTCACGGCGATTGCCAGCATATTCCAGACCAGAAGCCGTCCGGGGATGCTGTCATCCGTCAGAACACTTCCGGGGTCCTTCATTTCCTTAATGGCCATATCCATTAGATGAACGATGGGATCACCCTCCTGGCTGACCAGGGAAACATTCCTGCATTCCCATTTAATGTCGGCCTTATACTGGTCAAATCTGTCATCGATCAGATTTCCGAGTTCATCGAATTTTGACCACTCATCATCAAAAATGATCCCGTCTATTGCCATCATATAGTACAGGATCTTCAGTGCACTTCTTTTTTTCACTGTTTTCATAGCCTTCTCCTCATTAAAAACACCCCATGTTACATTTTCGTCCGATTTCCTTCCTGCGCGATCCTGCCCCGGTTCGGTTTCGGCCCCTGATATCATAATATTCACAGACCCCTGCGTTGTCAAGAACCCGCACCCGCTCGATTTTTGCAGGGATTTTCTTCTACTTCGTTTCGAATCTGTTTTCCACGCTCCTGCATTGCAGGTTCGCCGGAAAACATAATCCGAAGCAT
>CADBOV010000193.1 GCA_902796385.1 uncultured Lachnospiraceae bacterium | reverse complement strand
AACCCAGTTTCATATATGCAGGCTTGATGCCTCTCTGGGTAGATTTTTCAAAAAATGTGATGGCTTTTGAGAAATTCTGCGCTTCCAGGTACATCTCCGCAGTTTTATACGTAGATTCCCCGTCATTCGTCAGATTCGTATATTTCTCGAGATAAGCCGCTGCCTTGTTCAGGTCTCTTTCAACCTTTGCATTCTTGAAGGCACCGGTCTCATAGAAGCCGCTGAGGATCTTCAGTGCGTCAGTTCCGAGAGTTTTATACTGCTGGTCCATGATGCCGATGTCGGCGATCTTCTCAAGGATCTCAACAGCTTCCGTCCCGTTGGCATTCTCCATCAGGTTCATTGCCTTGTCGAACTGAAGCTCCACGCTGCTTTTGTTTGACTTGGGTTTTCCAATATTTTTTATAATCGGAATATGTTCTTTTAGATTAGTGAAAAATCCCATTTTGTGTCTTCCTCCACAATAAAATAACCTGCATAAAAATAAACAGATAAAATCACTTTATTGTATCATAAAAGGAAGTATTGTGCAAGGAAACTTACGCAACAGGACTCATATAATCGACGATTGCGGAAACAGCCGCTTCCTCATCCGGTCCGGCAGCTTCTACCTCGATTTCCTCGTCATTGCAAAGAGAGAGACTCATCATGCCCATGATGCTTTTTGCATTGATCTTCTTGTCTCCGGATATCAGAAAGATCCGGCTCTCATACTGACTTGCAGTCTGAACGATCTCCGCAACCGGACGTGCCTCAGCGTAACTCGGCAGATGAATGATACATTTCTTACTTGTCATGGTTCTTTCTCCTTCAGCTTTTATATTTACCGGAGCAAGTCCGGATTTGCTGCATATTCACAGATCTTTCTGAGCCGGTGATTCACGCCGGATTTCCCGATGGGCGGATCCAGCAGTTCACCAAGTTCCTTCAGCGGCAGGTCCGGATGATCGATCCTGACCTGTGCCAGCTCCTGCAGTCCGGCGGGAAGCGCCGAAAGTCCGACGGTTTCTTCCAGTTTCCGGATACACTCGATCTGGCGGACAGCCGCATTTGCCGTTTTCGTGATATTCGCCGTATCACAGTTTACTTCACGGTTGATATTGTTCCGGATGCCCTTCAGGATCCGGATATTCTCGAACTCCATCATGGCTCCCGCTGCTCCCAGCCGGCCGAGGGTTTCGGATATCCCGTCCGCATCCTTGATATAAACCACCTGACTGAATCTTCGTTCCGTCACATGTCCCGTGACATCGAATCCGGAAAGCACGGTCAGCACCTGGTCCGTTACCGTATCCCGGTCCGTAACGATCTCCATCTGGTAGGAAATCTCGGGATTTGCCATAAATCCCGCCGCCAGAAATGTTCCACGCAGGAAGGCGATCCTGCAGCAGCTCTGGGACAGGATGATGTCATCCGTATCCAGTTTCCCGTCCAGCTCCGACAGCTTCAATGTCTGAAAGATCCTGTGGATCAGTTCCGGCTGATATATACGGATCCTCGCTCCGCCCTGGGGACGGGGAACCGTTTCATAATCCTCTTCTCCGATATTGAATACCATCTGAAGAAGACGTTTTACCGTATCACAAACCTCATCCTTTTCCATCCGGATGGACATGCATCTTCGTCCGTCCTGCAGCTTCATCTTCCCGTCCAGTGTGATAAGTCCGGCAAGCATGGCGATCCTGCAGTGCAGTGCACGGTCGGTCTTTTTACAGAGCTCCGCTCTGATTTCTGATGAAAAGGACATAATCACTCACCCTTGATGATGGTATCCATACCGATATCCCTGTGGACTACACGCACCGAATACGGAAGTGACTGCAGTTTCTCAAAAAGTCCGTTGGCGATGGTCACGGATCTGTGTCTTCCGCCGGTACAGCCGATGGCTACCACCAGCTGATGTTTTCCTTCGTTCTCCACAAACCGGGGGATCAGATATTCCAGCATGCCGTACAGCCTGGTCATGAATTCCTCCGCCTCGCCGGATTGCATCACATAATCCTGTACCGGCTTATCATTTCCCGTATGCTTCTTAAGTTCATCCACATAATAGGGATTCGGCAGAAACCGCACATCGAATACCAGATCCGCATCTCTCGGGATGCCGTTCTTATATCCGAAGGAAACGATGGAAACGATCATATTCGAATACTCTTTCTCAGCGGAAAGGAGTTTATTTACTTCTTTTTTCAGTTCTCTTGTGAGAAGTCCGCTGGTATCCACGATATAGTCCGCGATCTCCCGGAGGAAACCGATCCTTCCCCGCTCCTCTTTGATCCCGTCCTCGACTCTGCCGCCCCGTGCCAGGGGATGCTCCCGCCGGGTTTCCTTGAAGCGCTTGACAAGTACCGCGTCACTCGCGTCCAGGAAAAGGATCTCATATTTAAAATTATCATTCTTCAGGTTTGCCAGTACCAGTGACAGATCATCCAGCTTCTTTCCGTTCCGGATATCGATCCCGATCGCAACCCTGTCATAATTAAAATTCTGGTCTCTGGAAATCTCCGCAAATTTTTCGATCAGAAGTACGGGGAGATTATCGACGCAAAAATAACCGGAATCCTCCATGGTCCTAAGAGCCGTGGATTTTCCTGCGCCACTCATTCCTGTTACGATCACAAATCTCATGTACCGGTTTCCCCTTCTCTGAATCCAACCCTGATCAGGCTTCCTTTTCCTTTACGACCGCCGGGTTTAAAACTTCCCGATCAGCCGGACCTCAGGCTCCAGTGTCACCTGGAACTTTTCTTCCACAACCCGGATGATGTGGCAGATCAGCTGATAGATATCCGCCGATGTTGCATTTCCCCGGTTGATCACAAATCCGCAGTGTTTCTCCGAAACCTCTGCATCTCCGATCCTGTATCCGGCAAGTCCGGCGTCCTGGATCAGCTTTCCCGCAAAATAACCTTCCGGTCTTTTAAATGTAGAGCCCGCACTCGGAAACTCCAGCGGCTGCTTCTCTCTCCGCCTCCGGTTCAGTTCCGCCATGCGTTCTTTGATTTCTTCTTTCTCCCCTCGTGTCAGTCGGAGCATGGATCCGACTACGATCAGCCCCTGCTCCTGGCAGATGCTTTTTCTGTAACCGAATTTCATTTCCCCGTTCCCGATCCGCTCCGGTTTTCCGTCCCGCAGCACATCCACATACTCCACGATGTCCTTCATTTCACCGCCGTAAGCTCCGGCATTCATGGAAATGGCACCGCCAAGGGTTCCGGGAATTCCGGAAGCAAATTCCATCCCTGCCAGTCCGGCATCCCGCGCGGCTCCTGCAATGGCGGAAAGCGGTGCACCGGCTTCGGCGTATACGGAATCCGTTCCGACCGTGATCTTCCGGAAGCCTTCCCCGATCTCGATCACCGTACCGTCAATCCCCTGATCCGACACCAGAAGATTGCTTCCGTTCCCGATGATCCAGGGTGTCTCTCCCTCCTCCTTAAGCTGTGCGAGGGTCCCGATCAGCTCATCGATCGAGGAGACGGAACAGAACCTTCTTGCCTGTCCCCCGGTCCGAAATGTTGTATGCAGATTCATGGGTTCATTCTCTGTAAATGTCATCCCGTTCTCCAACCAATCAAACAATATTCGTATAACAATACACGAGCGCTACCATAAACTATACATGATAGCGCCCGTGTTTACAATCAACAAACTTTCTGAAAATTTTTCGATTTTTAAGATTTATCCGTCATTTTTCACAACCTGTT
>CADBOV010000192.1 GCA_902796385.1 uncultured Lachnospiraceae bacterium | reverse complement strand
GAGGAAGAGAAGAGTGAGCAGGAGCCCCTTCGGATCTGGGGTAAGGTTGAGGACGGCGTCATCAAGAAATGTGAGGACGGCCCGAAGATCACCAGCCAGTGCATCCGTGTACCGGTACTGAACGGACATACTGCAACCGTATTCGTAAACTTCACGAAGAAACCTACGAAGGAACAGATCATCGAGGCATGGAGAAGCTTCAAGGGTGAGCCCCAGGAACTGGATCTTCCTTCCGCACCGAAGCAGTTCATCCAGTATCTGGAGGATGATAACCGTCCGCAGGTACAGATGGATGTGGATTTTGAGCACGGAATGGGTGTTTCCATGGGACGTCTTCGTGAAGATACCTTGTTTGACTATAAATTTGTAGGTCTTTCCCACAATACCGTAAGAGGTGCAGCCGGCGGAGCAGTGCTTTCCGCGGAACTTTTAACCGCAAAGGGCTACATTTCCGCAAAAGAAGCATAATATGCCTGAGATGGAGTGATTTTTTCGGAAAAATCCCAAAATAATAGTACCATTTTTCATGAAAATGAGTTATAATATCTGACAGGTCTGTGAAAAACAAAGGGAAAGGTACTGATATCTACAATGAAGAAGAAAAAACTGATTCTCGTTACATCACCACCGGCATGTGGAAAGACATTTATTTCCAAGAAGCTTGCAAAGGCTTTGAAGAACTGTGTGTATCTGGATAAGGATACACTGATTGTTCTGTCGAAGCAGATTTTTAAGGTGGCGAATCAGGAATATAACCGTTCCTCGGATTTCTTCCAGAGGGAGATCCGGGATTACGAGTATTATGCGGTATTGGATCTGGCATTTGATGCCTTGGAATACAACGATACTGTTTTGATCAATGCGCCGTTTACCGATGAGATCAGAGATGACGATTATCTGGATCGTCTGCGCCATAAACTGGCGGAGAAGAATGCAGAACTCTGCGTGATCTGGGTACATACGGATGTTGAGGTGGCACACCAGAGGATGATCAGCCGGAATTCTGACAGGGATGTCTGGAAGCTGGAGCACTGGGATGAGTATATTGCTACCCAGAATTTTTCAAAACCAGGGAATATTCCCGAATTGTTTGTATTCAATAATTCCTCTGAGGAAGACTTTAAGAAGTCATTGGATGATGCTGTGAAATATATTCACGGTGAGGAGTGACGAAGAGGCCGGGGGTGTTCCCCGGCCTTTTTCAGCGTACATAGATTGAAACAAAGGGAGAAACAGTATGGCAGTGATAAGACCGTTTGCGGCACGCAGACCGGCTCCGGAAGTCGTTCATCAGGTAGCGGCACTTCCGTATGATGTATATAACAGAAAAGAAGCAAAGGCTGAAGTTGAAAAGAATCCGAAATCATTTTTGAAGATCGACCGTCCGGAAACAGTACACCCGGATGATTTTGACATGTACAGCACCGAGGCGTATGAGACCGCAAGGAATCTGCTTCTTACGGCTTTTCAGGACGGGACTTATGTGAAAGAAGAGTCGCCGGTTTATTATATTTATGAGCTGGTTATGAACGGTCGTTCCCAGACAGGACTTGTTGCCTGTGCATCGATCGACGATTACGTAAATGAAGTGATAAAGAAGCATGAGAACACGAGAGAAGAGAAGGAACAGGACCGGATCCGTCACATAGATACCTGTGACGCGCAGACCGGACCGATCTTTCTTGCTTACCGGGAGCAGCCGGAAATCTCCGTGATTATCCGCTGCATCCAGCAGGAGGAAGAGCCTGTCTATGATTTCACGGCAGAGGACGGTGTGACTCACAGAGTCTGGGTCATTGATGAAGCTTCCGATATTCAGGCGCTGGAGAAGGAGTTTGCGGCGCTGGATCAGATCTATATCGCAGACGGACATCACAGGGCAGCTTCCGCCGTAAAGGTCGGATTAAAGCGTCGTAACGAACATCCGGATTATGACGGAACCGAAGAATTCAATTTCTTTTTATCCGTTCTTTTCCCGGACAGTGAGCTGGAGATCCTGCCCTATAACCGTGTGGTTAAGGACTGGAACGAAAAAACGGCAGAGGACTTTATGGAGTTTGCCGGAAAACTCGGAAAGATGGAACCCTCGGATACACCGGTTCAGCCGGAAGAGAAGGGAACCGTCGGAGTATATATCAAGGATCAATGGTACAGATTTACATTTAACGGGGAACTGCAAAATGATGACCCGGTGGAGGGTCTGGATGTTTCGCTTCTTCAGAAACATGTGCTTCAGCCGTTCTTCGCAATAGATGATCCGCGCACCAGCGACAGGATTGATTTTGTCGGAGGGATCCGTGGACTGGCCGAACTGGAGCGAAGGGTTGCAGAGGATTCGGTGATTGCTTTTTCCATGTATCCTACATCCATCGGAGAACTGTTTGATGTGGCGGATGCGGGACTTCTTATGCCGCCGAAGTCCACCTGGTTTGAACCGAAGCTGAGAAGCGGTATTTTTATTCATGAATTATCCTGAGGATATGCGGGAGTGAAGTGAGAAACGGTGAGACGCATTGTGGGGCGTCTTGGGAAGGATTGGTATAGAGTATGGCGAGAAAAGCAGTATTTGCGATCAACTGGATGGAAGTGGACGCGCTGGTACATGCAAAACATGATAATCCGCATCATATACTGGGCATGCATGAATGCATTGATGATATTTATATCAATGTTTATCTGCCGGATGCAAAGATAGTAAAGGTGAAAAACCTGGAAACAAAAAAGAATATCACGCTGGTATCCGACCGTGTTCCGGGATTCTTTTCCGTCGTACTGAAGAATACGAAACCTTTCGAATATGAGGTGAAGGCAAAGTTTGTGGACGGACATGAAGAAAGCTTCGTGGATCCGTATATTTTCGAGCCCGTGATCGATCCGATCGATATCAGCCTTTTCAATGAGGGTGAGCATTATCAGATCTATGAAAAACTGGGTG
>CADBOV010000191.1 GCA_902796385.1 uncultured Lachnospiraceae bacterium | reverse complement strand
CCGGAATTCACATCCCAAAGGGAGAAGGAAAAGTATTTTCATTCGCTGGATGAGGAGCAGAAGATCGAGGCGGTGCGGGAGATGATCCGCGCCTCGGAGCATATCGTGTTCCTCGGTGGGGCAGGTGTGTCCACGGAGAGCGGGATCCCGGATTTTCGGAGTAAGGACGGTCTGTATCACAGGAAGGACAAGCGGTTCGGCAGTTACCGGCCGGAGTATCTTCTCAGCTACGATTGCCTGAACCATAAGCCGAAGGTGTTCTTCGATTATTTTCGTAAGAACCTGGATTGTCGTGCGGTAGAGCCGAATGATGCGCACCGGGTTCTGGCGGAAATGGAGAAGGCAGGGAAGCTGGACGGTGTGATCACGCAGAACATTGACGGTCTCCACCAGAAGGCGGGAAGTAAAAATGTGAAGGAGATCCACGGCAGCGCTCTTCGCAGTTATTGCGTGTCCTGCCGGAAGGAGTACGGACCGGACTACATTTTTGAAAATGAGGAAGAGATTCCCCATTGCCCGAAATGTGGGAAGATGGTTCGGCCGGACGTGACGCTGTACGGTGAGCTTCTTCCGGAACCTGCGTATGAAGAGGCGGTTGCATTGATCCGGTATGCGGATATGCTGATCATCGGAGGAACATCTCTGGAGGTCGGATCTGCAGCGCAGCTTGCACACATGTATCATGGAAAATACCTGGTGATCATCAATAAGGGGAAAACGAAAATGGAAGGCCGGGCGGATCTTACATTCCATGAAAGCATTGGAAAAATGATGAGGAGTTTATAACGTTTTACAGAAAAGGAGGAGCCTATGGCGGCACCGGATACGGAGTTGGCTAGATTTGTGACGCGGGAGATCAAAAAGTATGAGGGGATCATGGTTCCCATCAAAGCAGGAAATACGGAGCGGATGTTCACCAAGAAGGTTCCCATAGAGAAACTTCATCCGAATCCGGATGATGAGTTCTGCAGCAAAACCGTTGGCCCGAATTACAGCATTTACAATCGATACGTGCGGACGTTTCAGCGGTTTGGAAACATGGATCAGAGCGTGGCGGATGAACCCATCACTGTGGAGAAAATGTACCCGGACGGATATATGATACTGAATGGGCATCACCGTTGGGCCGCAGCACTGAGAGTCGGGATCAAAGAGGTTCCGGTGAAGATCGTGAATCTGACCAATGAGACAGATATCATGAAGATGCTCCGGGCGTCCACCCATGATAAAAGGGCTACCTTGGATCTGGATGAGGTGGTATTCTGTTCCCAGGCGGATGATGTGGCGGAGAAGCCGCTTCCCTTCCCGGTGAATAAGGTCTATACGGAACGGATCCGGCTGGGACTTCCTGCGCTGATGCATTTTCTTTCCTTCAAGGGATATGATATCTGGGTATACACGGAAGGGTACTATTCCCTTGATTATATCCGGCGTTATTTCAAACGGTATTCGGTCAGAGTGTGCGGGATCCTTACCGGTACGGGCAGAAAGAAGAAGAACTATTCCAAGACGGCACGGGAGAATGAGGCGCGTATATCTTATAAGTACAAAGAGACGATCCATATTGGCAGAGACATGATGTACCGGACGATCAGAGATGAAGGAAAGTTGGATGTGCAGGAGATCCATGCGGATCCGGAGAACTGGTCCCGCAAGGTGATCAGTATCATACGAGAATGGTGGCACACGGATTGAGGAAGACGAGATGATGGACATGAAGGATGAAAATCAAATCAAAATGCGGGTTTCATTTGACCTGGATGAGGTTTTATTTGTGCGGCCGGAAACGCATAAGACAGAGCCGCCGCTTGCATTTCCGTATAATAAACTCTATAAAGAACGGCTGCGGCTGGGAACGCCGGATGTGATCAATACGCTTCAGGAACTGGGGTATGAGGTCTGGGTATATACCTCCTCCTTCCGTTCGGAGAAGTATATCCGGAATCTGTTCCGACACTACAAGGTACATTTTGACGGGATCGTGAACGGCAACCGGCACATGAAGGAAGTGCAGAGGGATAAGAAGGAAATGCTGCCACAGAAGCTTCCGAACAAGTACAGGATATCACTGCATGTCGACGATGAGGCGATCATCTGTACCCTGGGTAAGCAGTATGGATACAATGTTTACCAGCTGGATGCCGAGGACGATGAATGGAAGGAGAAGATCATCGAACGCGCGGCGAAGATAAGGAAGCGTGAATTCGGTTTTTAGTTCAGTCGGGGAACAGAGCAGGCTGTCGATGCATGCGTGGATTTCTGTGATGAGAATCCCGAATGGGAGATGGAGATCGTTTTTGCAGTCCTGAGCGATGAGATCCTCGCAGCCGGTAAGGAAACGCTGAGGACGAGAAGAAGCTGAGGAATGCATGGAATATTGGTTTGAAGTATATCCTGT
>CADBOV010000190.1 GCA_902796385.1 uncultured Lachnospiraceae bacterium | reverse complement strand
GATTCCCTCAGGAAAATGTGGATCACGATATCATAATAATCCAGCAGGATCCATCCGCCTTCAGAAGAGCCCTCCCGTTCCTTCAACTGATAACCTGCTTTATACATGGCTTCTTCCACCCCGTCCAGCAGCGCGTCCATCTGGGAACGGTTACTTCCGCTGACGATCAGGAAATCATCACAGATCACGGACTTTTCCCCGATGTGAAGCTGAACTATATTTTCTCCCTTTTTATCCTGCAGTGCGGCCACAGCCACCTGCAGCATTGACTCTCTTTTTTCCATTTCTATCTCCGACAGTCCCTTTCCTTGTGGAATAATTATGTGTGGAATAATTTCGTGTGAAATCATTTTGTATAGAAGTCGTAGGTTTTCTCCGTCATCTCATCAATGGCAACACCCTTGATGGCCAGATACTCCAGCGTATGTCTCAGAATATGTACCACACACCGGTCCAGATCCGTCATGGCTTCCTTCCGGATCTCAGGCAGTTCGCTGATCATCCTCCGGTTCGGTTCGATATAATCCGCCACAAAGATGATCTTCTCCAGAAGCGTCATATCCGGCTTTCCGGTGGTATGCCAGGTTATGGAGGAAAGAATCTCTTCATCTGTTATCCCGAACTTTTTCCGGGCATAAAGAGCCCCCAGCTTCCCGTGCAGCAGATCCGGATTCTTCAGCTCCGCATCACTGATGGGAAGATTATGCTTCTTCGCTTTCAGGAGTTTTTCATCCGCAGCAAGACATTTCGCATTGTCATGCAAAAGCCCGGCGATCCTGGCTCTTTTCACATCTTCCCCGTAGACAAACGCCATACAGGCCGCGGTATACTCCACTCCGATGGAATGCACATACCGTTTCGGTGTCAGTTTCTTTTTTAATTCGATCAGCATTTCTTCTCGTTCCATACCACATTCTCTTCCTTCTGATATAATCCCTGTTTCCGGATAAAGCGTTCAACCTCCGGACTTACCAATCCTTCCAGACTTTCTCCTTCGGAGGCTTTTTTTCTTATATCCGTGGAGGAAATGTTGCAGGGTTCCATATCCAGCAGTTCAAACCGGGAGCCGGGAAAATCCTTCTGATACTGTTCGATCAGGCGAACCGCCTTTTCCCGGTCCACGTCACCACGGACTGCAGCCGCAAATGTGGCAAGCCGCATCAGTTCTTCCGGCGAACGCCAGGTAGCAAGATGCTCCAGGGAATCCCCACCGATCACAAAGCAAAGCTCCGTGTCCGGAAACATTTCTTTCATGGTCCGTAATGTGTTCACGGTATAATTCTTTTCCGGATCCGTCTGAAGTTCCAGATCCGATATGACCATATGGTCATAGGGCTCCAGCGCCATAGCCAGCATGGCATAGCGTTCATACAGTTCTGATCCGGCTGACTCTTTTTTGTAATACCGGAGCTGTGTGGGAAGAAAAACAACCTCATCCACGCCCAGGGTTCTGTATGCTGCCTCAGCCAGTGCTATGTGTCCTAAATGGATGGGATCAAATGTCCCGCCCAGCAGGGCGATTTTTTTTCTTTGTTTCTCCGGGAAATTCAATTTTACTCTTCTCCTGATTTCTCTTAAAAAGGACGATCTTTCGTCCGATCACCTGAACAACTTCACTGTGGGTACGTTCTGCAAGTGTATCCGCCAGTACCCGCGGATCATCCATGCAGTTTTTCAGCACGTTGATCTTGATCAGTTCTCTTTTTGTGATGGCCTCGTTGACTGCCTGGGTAAACTCCGGTGTAAGGCTGGATTTCCCAAGGGAGAGAACGATGTCCAGATTCATTGCAAGCCCTTTCAGATAGGCTCTTTCTTTTGTATTCATTTCTTCGGATCCCTTTCAAAATATTAACAAACAAATATATGACCTTTTCGTTTACATCCTGCCGGCCGGATCATTTCCGGTCATTCATGATAATAATCGAATTCATGGCCGTAGACGCGGACCGTCTCCCCGTCTTCGATCCCCAGATCCTCAAGCTGCTGCAGGATCCCGTTGTCCTTCATGAATTTCTGGAAGAACAGGAAGCCCTTTGTATCCTCAAGATTCGTATATCCCAGCATACGCTCGATCTTCGGGCCCTCTACCAGATATACACCTTCTTCATCCTTGGATTTCTCCACGGTAAAGGACAACTGCTCCTCCACGCGGAAGGAGTCCGGATCGATCTCCTGCTCAAAGACGATCTTCTCCTTCGGAAGATCCTTCAGAAGGTCGGAAACGGTATAAAGAAGCTCCTTTACACCTTCCTTCGTTGCGGCAGAGATCGGAAGGATCTTTATCATCCTGTCCGAATATGCTTCCGTAAGGAACTGCATGGTAATGGCACGTTCCTCCTCGTCCAGCAGATCCATTTTGTTGCATGCCAGGATCATGGGACGGGACGCCAGCTCTGCATTGTATTTCTCCAGTTCCTCGTTGATCTGACGCACATCCTCCACCGGATCACGGCCTTCCACGCCGGCCGCATCAACCACATGCACCAGAACCCGGGTCCGCTCGATATGCCGCAGGAAATCAAATCCCAGTCCCACGCCTTCCGACGCACCCTCAATGATCCCGGGAATATCCGCCATGACAAATCCGGGAGCATCCGGCAGGTCCACAACGCCGAGATTCGGTGATAAGGTGGTAAAATGGTAGTCTGCGATCTTCGGACGCGCATTTGTCGTAACGGAAAGAAGTGTGGATTTTCCGGCACTCGGGAAACCGACAAGTCCCACATCCGCAATCATTTTCAGTTCCAGAAGGATATCCTTTTCGATGGCCGGCTGTCCGGGCTGTGCATATTTCGGAGCCTGCATCACGCTGGTCACGTAATGCTGGTTTCCCTTTCCGCCACGGCCTCCCTTAAACAGCGTTACCGGTTCGGTCCGGTCCGCCATATCCAGGATCACTTTTCCGGTCTCGAAGTCACGGATCACGGTTCCGGGGGGAACCTTCAGGACAACGTCCTTTCCGTTTGCCCCATGGCAGTTCCGCTTCCGTCCCTCTTCTCCGTCTTCTGCCTTATATTTACGGATGTTGCGGAAATCCGTCAGGGTATTTAATCCCTGATCCACAACAAATATCACATTTCCGCCGTCGCCACCGTCACCACCGTCCGGTCCGCCGTTCGGAACATACAGTTCTCTCCGGAAGGAGACATGTCCGTCCCCGCCTTTTCCGGATCTTACGAAGATCTTCGCTCTGTCTGCAAACATTTTTCTCTCCTGAATTTCTGGTTTCGCTCTGGTTTCATTCCGGGATGCTGCGAAACATTTCCCCCGGAATCAGGAAAGGGAGCTCTGTGTTTCCACAAAGCTCCCTCTCTAATCGTCTTAAGCAACCGGGTGTACAGATACCTGCTTCTTATCTCTTCCCAGTCTCTCAAACCGAACAACTCCATCTGTCAATGCGAAAAGTGTGTCGTCTCCGCCACGT
>CADBOV010000189.1 GCA_902796385.1 uncultured Lachnospiraceae bacterium | reverse complement strand
GCGTTCGTCTTGGTCTGTCCCGGAAGTGTTACAGAAATCTGACCTGCATAAGCACAAGCCAGTTTGCAGTCCTGCGCAAGACATGGTTTCCCGTCGACCAGTATCTTCGGCGCTGTCGGAATCCAGGTTCCGGCCGGAGCCGGTATACAGGGCTGCGGTGTAAGAACACCCATTGCCGCTGCTGTTGCCGAAGCAACTGTAGGATTCGCAAGCGAAGTACACATCCCGAAAGGTCCCACATTTGATGTCGGAGCACAGTCCTGAATGGTTGCTGCCGGTTTACCTTCCAACAGCACCTTGCTCTGCGACGTCACCTTGATGGGTGCCGGTGCAGTGCCCATGGAACAAAGGAGATTTGCTCCCATTGCCACTAATAAACTCACTGTAATACCTCCTGATCATGAAAATTCACTACCTGAAATCTTACCTCTTCTTCGACCTCATAGCGTACAAGATAACTTGTATTCTCGCCTTCGTCACGTACTCTCAGGAGATATTCCCCATCATTTCGTACGCTTCCGTAAACGATCCGCGTGATCTGAAGATTCGGAGCAAAAGCCCCTTCCAGCGGATGTTTCAGTTTGATAGACTGCGGCGTGATCATCTTCTCTACTTCGATTTTTTCATAGCTTGCTTTGTCAGCTGACAGTAAACCATATGGAATATCATCCAGTTCGATCGTGCCGCCCGAAGAAGGATGGAATACCGATATATCACCGGTCCTTACATTCATATCCCCCGTCAGACAGACAGGTTTGTTCAGGTTTACTGCTTCGATCTTTTTAAGAAAAGGAAGAGTTCCCGAGAAACTGAGCGTGTCTCTCCCTCTCAACGTGTTCTCCGATGGCATCAGGAACACGTGGCATACCGGAAGCCTTTCGTCCAACTCTTCATAACGAACGCTCGTTTCATATCTATCAAATCCAAGTACATCAATTCGCATGAGAAAATCTTCCCTGCCCATATTGATAAATACGAAAGCCCCTGCGCCTCTGGATTCCGGTCTGACGGGCACACCGTCCCTCATAAACAATACATTTCTCTCGTCTACTGTTGCTCCCGTCGTCGTGTCATATAACCTCACCAAAAGATCCAACCTGGCACGGATAACAGAAGCTGCCATTTCGATTCCTCCTTTCCTCTGCATGAGTAACCCCCCATGCGATCTAAAAACTCCGGATACAACAAAACAGGTACTTACTTCATAAGGATCATGTTCTGTCTTCTCCTGCAACGTGCAGTCCAAAACTTGCGTCCACAACGCGCGGTGTGTCGATGACTTCCGCACTTGAAAGGTAGACGGGTGCCGCCTTGTAGAACAAGCTGATCTGATATGGCTTATTGATCGCCGACCAAACCCTTACCTTCTCCTCCAGACTTATCTTCGCCTGAGACAGTACGATCGGAGGTTCCTGTGTCGTCAGCCAGGACTGCAGTTCATCGGGACGCACGGAATTGTTGTCATTAACAATCTGCGCGATCTTTCCGATGATCTTTTGTATATCCGGTGCTTTAAGGCCCATCTGGCCTCCACCGTTTATAAAGACCATATAGTATAGTGCAAATGGTCTCGGCGGCCTTGTTAATTCTGCCCTTCCACGTTCCACCATCCGGGGTGTGGTTACCTGAAGATCTTCTTCGATATTATAAAGGTACACCCCGACAAGATAATCCACGTCCTGCGATGCAGGTGAGGAAATCTCGATGTTGTTCGGTGAAGGGATCGGCTCCGGGCACATTTTTTCCCGAAGCTTTCTCACGATGTATGCACTTACATCTGATATAATCGGATAATCTGCCATTTCTTTTTCCTCTTAATCAATACAATGCTTCAAAGCCGGATCCGTCAGTTCATAAGAGAACTGAGTGCCTCATCCGCTTTTCCTTCCATGGTTTCGGTCAGACAGACAGCATACTGCGAATTCGGAATATACTCTGCGGAACATCCGAGAAGAACACCCGCATCGTCTTCGGAAATGTAGACATCTCCGTTCATCACTGCGTTATACACCAGCTGATCCGTCTTTCCGTTCTGCTCAACCTGATTGGAGCCGCTCCGGAAGATCAGTACCCTGACACTCTGCGTCATGGTCGCAGTCCGCTTGGAACTGTCATAGTAATATCTGTAGGAAGTGCAGAGTCCGATGGTTCTGAGACTGATGTACTCCGGATTCTTATCCTTATACTGGTTGTACAGATACTTATTGTTTTTGGAACGCATCTGATCGGCAAGGGATGCCGCCAGCGATACCGCTGCAGAATTTCCTTCTCTTCCGAATCTGGATACCACCACGGTTGCGATGGCCATTTCAGTTGCATCCATATCTTCAATGGACTTTCCGAAAATGCTGCGAAGTGCGTTCCGGATATCATCCTCGTCCATCCGGAGGCTGGATTCGGAAGGTCCGCTGCCCGAACCACTGCCGGAACCGCTTCCCGAGCCGCTGCCGGAGCCGCTTCCCGAACCGGAACCACCCGGTCTCATGGCTGCACCGGAATTGTTGTCCAGGGAATCCAGTTTCTGATCCAGCTTATTCAGCGCATCCTTTGCATTCATTTTATTCAATGCAGCAACCGAAGCTGTCACATCCGCCTTCGGATTTGCAGAGAGCTGATCCAGCGCATCCGTCAGGATCTTGTCTGAAATATCTTCATTCGACGGATTTCCCGTCCGGAATGCATCACCGGAATCGTTCTTCAGTGAATCCAGTTTTTCATATAACTTGTCCAGTGCTTCTTCGGCATTCTGTTTACTCTGGGGACCCTTTTCCTTCATGGTAACCAGTGCCGCAACAGAGCTTGCCACATCCGCCTTTGAATCTGCTGACAGTTTTGCAAGCGCATCCTCCAGGATCTTGTCGGCAAGTGCCTTGCTGTTTACCGTGGAAGCCCGGTATTCTGCACCGGTATTGTTTCCCACATGATCCATCTTGTCCGTAAGCTGCTTCAGGGCGCTGTCTTCATCCATTGCCTTCAGCAGGGCCACCGAACCGGATACATCCGCATCCGGATTTCCCGTAAGCTTTGCCAAAGCTTTGTTCAGTTCCTCTTCCGCAAGTTTTCCGACATCCTTCTGATCCGTGCGGAACGTGGAACCTGACTTGTTATTCAATTCATCCAGCTTCTTATACAGCGTATTCAGTGCAGTCTTTGCACTCGTTCCGCCCATCGGATCGCTGTCCTTAAGCGCATTCAGTGCTGCAACCGAAGTGGTCACATCTGCCTTCGGATTTGCCGAAAGCTTTGAAAGTGCATCATTTAAGATCTTGTTTGCCAGAGTCTCATCGGAAACCGTGTTCGAACGGAATTCCCGTCCGGTATTGTTTCCTGCCTCATCCAGTTTCTTGCAAAGCTGGTCAAACGCATCCTTCGATCCCATGGCCTTAAGCAATGCCAGTGTCGATGAAGCATCGGCCTTGGAATTCTGTGCGATCTTATCCAGGGCATCCTTTAATTCCTGCTCTGCAAGCTGTCCGACGGTATCACTTGCCGAAAGATAATCGGAAGCCGTGG
>CADBOV010000188.1 GCA_902796385.1 uncultured Lachnospiraceae bacterium | reverse complement strand
GCACTTCGTGGGCAAGGCCATCGGAAAGCATACCTTCGGCCGTCAGCTCCGTGTTTCCATCTGCGTTCCTTCGGGCGTTACGGAAGTTGAGAAGCGTGCGGTTGAGGAAGCAACCTACAACGCAGGAGCACGTGAAGTTACGATCATTGAAGAACCCATCGCTGCGGCAATCGGTTCGGGAATCGACATCGTACGACCGGTTGGAAATATGGTAGTGGATATCGGCGGCGGTACAACGGATATTGCAGTGATCTCCATGCGGGGCGCCGTAGTAAGCAAATCCATCAAGGTGGCAGGGGATGATTTTGATGATGCGATCATCCGTTATATCCGAAAGAGACACAATCTTCTGATCGGTGACCGGACCGCAGAGGAAGTGAAGATCAATGTAGGCACATGCTATAAGCGTCCGGAGAACATTTCCATGGATGTACGGGGAAGAAACCTTGTAACGGGACTTCCGAAGACCGTGCTCATTACCTCCGACGAAACGGAAGAGGCGCTGCGTGAGCCCACGGGACAGATCGTGGAGGCAATCCACGGAGTTATGGAACGTACACCGCCGGAACTGGCGGCAGATATCGCAGACCGGGGTATCCTTCTGACAGGCGGAGGAGCTCTTCTGCACGGACTGGAGCAGCTGATCGAGGAGAAGACGGGAATCACCACGATGACGGCGGAGGATCCGCTTTCCGCAGTTGCCATCGGAACCGGAAAATATGTAGATTCGATCGACGAATTAAAGTAAATCCGGTGTGCAGACCGGTGCTGCAAATATATGTAACCAAAGAAGGTCACTTGGCGATCCTCGGTTGAGGAATGGTCGAGTGACTTTGTTGCGACAGATGACGGGATGAAAAAGGAGTGCATTCACACGAATGGTCTGTGAAGGATACATCGAAAAAATCATCTATCGAAATGAAGAAACCGCATATACGGTTTTTTCGGTTGAAACCACGGAAGGGGACGAGATATTTGTCGGGAATCTGGCAAATATCTATGAGGGGATGTATATTCAGGCAGAAGGGGAATATGTGCATCATCCCCAGTATGACATCCAGTTCCAGGTCCGTAGTTTCGAACTCTCCATGCCCATGGATACCGTGGGGATCGAGCGTTATCTGGGGTCCGGTCTGATCAAGGGGATCGGTCAGGTTCTGGCGAAAAGGATCGTGAAGCTGTTCGGGGATGACACCCTGCGGATCATGGAGGAAGAGCCGGAACGCCTGGCGGAAGTGAAAGGCATTTCACTGAACAAGGCCCGGGAGATCGGACAGACCTATCAGGAAAGCCATGAATATCAGGAAGTGGTCATCTTCCTTACGAAATACGGGATCCGGGCAAATCTTGCGATCCGGATCTATCAGATTTACGGAAAAGATACGGTTTCCGTGATCAGGGAAAATCCCTATATGCTGATCGAGGATGTTCCGGGGATAGGTTTCCGCAGGGCGGATGAGATCGCCGCAGCGGTGGGCATTGCCGGGGACAGTGAATTCCGTCTGCAGTCGGCGATCCTCTATGTGCTGAACCAGTCTATGAGTGAAGGGCACATTTATCTGCCGGAACAGCAGGTGCTTTATCAGACCGCCCAGGTAATGAATCTGGATACGGACTGGGAAGGCTTTGCGGACCGGGTACAGGACCGGCTGGTGGATATGGCGATGGAGCATAAGGTGGTTCTGAAGCAGATCCATCCGGACGAGGATCCGGAGTCGCCCTCCATTACGGCAGTCTATACCTGGTGGAATTATCAGAACGAAGTGGAAAGCGCAAAGTATCTGACGGATCTTCGCATCCGGCATGAGATTCCGCAGGAGGAGCTGGACCATGCCATCGGAGAGGTGGAGAAGGACCTGTCGATCGAACTGGATCCCGAGCAGCGAAGGGCGGTGGAAACCGCGATCTGCTCCGGCGTGGCCGTGATCACGGGAGGACCGGGCACGGGAAAAACCACCATAATCAATGCGATCATAAAGTATTTTGAAAATAATGCAATGGATGTTGAACTGGCTGCGCCCACGGGACGTGCGGCAAAGCGGATCACCGAATCCACGGGAGTTAAAGCTCAGACGGTTCACCGGCTGTTGGAATTCTCGGGAGAGCCGGGACGTGAAGACCGTCACCGGGTTTATTTTGCAAGGAATAGGGAAAACCCGCTGGAGGCGGATGCAATCATCATCGATGAAGCTTCCATGCTGGATGCGTCCCTGTTTCATTCCCTTCTGGTTGCGATACCCTACGGCACAAGACTGATCCTGGTGGGGGATATCGACCAGCTTCCGTCCGTGGGAGCGGGAAATGTACTGCATGACATTATCGCCAGTGATTGTTTTCCCGTTACAACGCTGACACGGATCTTCCGGCAGACGGAGGAGAGCCAGATCGTCAGCAATGCCCATAAGATCAAGAACGGGGAAACCCTGGTCATCAGTAACAAGAGCAGTGATTTCTTCTTTATCCCGCGTTCCGGTGCGGATGCCATCGGCAGGGAACTGGACCTTCTTCTGACAAAGAATCTGCCGGAATATCTGGGGATCCCGGGGGATGAGATCCAGGTGCTGACGCCCATGCGGAAATATGAACTCGGAGTCGAATCACTGAATAAAAGGCTTCAGCAGACACTGAATCCGCCTTCACCGAAAAAAAGGGAAAAGCTGATAGGAGATGTGCTTTTCCGTGAAGGGGATAAGGTGATGCAGATCCGGAATAACTATAAGATCGAGTGGCGGATCCCGCCTTCCGGAGACACGAATTACATCGAAGAACAGGGTGTCGGTGTATTTAACGGAGATATGGGAAGAGTCAGCCTGATCAATGATTTTGATGAGGTGCTGGAGGTCCGTTTTGATGACGGAAGGATCGTGGAGTATCCCTTTATGATGGCGGAAGAACTTGAACATGCCTTTGCCATCACGATTCATAAATCCCAGGGAAGTGAGTATCCGGCGGTTCTCCTTCCCCTGTATGCGGGACCGGAGAAGCTTCTGAACCGGAATCTGCTCTATACCGCCGTAACCCGTGCCAGACGTATGGTGGTCATGGTGGGGAATCTTGCACTGGTTAACCGGATGATACAGAATGAAAGCGAACAGCTTCGATATACAAGCCTGGAACTTCGGCTGAAGGAGGTTAATGGACTGGACTAATACACTGGACCTCTTTTTCCCGCGGCGCTGTGCGGTTTGTGATGAATTGCTCAGTTACGGGACAAGGGGGATCTGCAAAGACTGTGAGAACAGGCTGCCCTATGTGAAGGAACCCCGATGCTTCTGCTGCGGGCGGACGCTGGAGGATCCGGAGGAAGAATACTGTCAGGAATGTCAGGAGAATCCGCACCTTTTTGTCCGGGTATTTCCGCTGTTTCAGTACATTCCGCCGGTTTCGGATGCCATGGCAGCCATGAAATATCAGGGCAGAGCGGAATATGCCGGATTTTACGGAACATTGCTGGGAGAACAGTTCCGGAAGGACTGGATGGAACTTCGGCCGGATTGCCTGGTTCCGGTTCCCGTCCATCCCAACCGGAAAAGAAAAAGAGGATACAATCAGGCGGAACTGCTGGCAGAGGCCATGTCTGAGGTGACCGGGATCCCGGTCCGGAAGAAGCTTCTGATCCGGAGCGCCGATACGAAGGCACAGAAGAAACTGTCGAAAGAGGGAAGAAGAGGAAATCTTGCAGCTGCATTTTCCTGTGAAGAAGAGGCCCCGCCCTGTGTGGTGCTGGTGGATGATATCTTCACAACGGGTGCAACTGCGGATGCGTGCACAAAGAGTCTTCTTCAGGCCGGCGCACGTCGGGTATATGTCGCAGCGGTCTGCTGCTGATCACGTTGGTCATGATCTTCAGATCAAAAAAAAGAAGGAAACAATAAAGATATAATAATAACTGGAGGAAGAGATGAAAAAGAGAGTGATGATACTATTTGGCGGCCGTTCATCGGAACATGATGTATCCGTTATTTCAGGCCTTACCGTTGCGGAAATGATACCGGAGGATCGTTATGAAAGGATGCTGGTGGGAATTACCAAAAGCGGTGAGTGGCTGTATGTTCCGGATATGGAAAGCATGAGAGACGGAAGCTGGGTCAACAGTAAGATCCATGCGATCCTGTCGCCGGAAACCGACCGGACGGTTCTTCTTGTGGAAGGAGATCAGATCCGGAAGGAGAAGGTGGATGTGGCTTTTCCGGTGCTCCACGGACTTTGGGGAGAGGACGGAACCGTGCAGGGT